>JBFEJM010000198.1:0-4977 GCA_041553175.1 Gammaproteobacteria bacterium
CAGGACGCGGAGGAAAAGGAGAACATCGCCGTCGTTCCGCTGGGCATGCCGCTGCTGGCGGGGCCCGGCGCGATCAGCACCATTATCATCTATTCACACCGCGGGGAGGGCATCCCGCATTTCGCACTGCTGCTGACCATTGCATTGAGTATCGCGCTGATCACCTGGCTTATGCTGCGGACCGGACCGGCCATCGCCGACCGCCTGGGGCGCACCGGCCTCAATATCGTTTCGCGCATTATGGGTATGTTGCTGGCCGCCATCGGCGTGGAGTTCATTGCCAACGGCCTCAAGTTTCTATTTCCGGGACTGGGCTGAATGACGGAAGTCGATCGAATCGAGGGTCTTTTCGCCGGCACCGTGCAGTCGCTCGACGGTGATCGCGTCAGTGCCATCGGCAAACAACCCGTGGCAGATCGTGTTCATCTGACCACACTGGGACTGGACGGCGACCAGCATGCGGACACCGTAAACCACGGTGGCGACGAACGTGCCCTGCTGCACTATTGTTCGCGCCATTACACCGCCTGGAAAGCGGAACTGCCGCAGGCCACCGCGCGCTTCGTGCCGGCCGACTTCGGCGAGAACATCAGCGCATCGCGCCTGGATGAGGAATCCGTATGCATCGGCGACATCTACCGCATGGGTGAGGCTCGGGTACAGGTGTCACAGCCGCGCTCCCCCTGCTGGAAGCTGAACCGACGCTTCGGTATCGCCGATATGGCGCAACGCGTTCAGGACAGCCAACGCTGTGGCTGGCTGTACCGGGTGCTGCAACCGGGGCGTATCGGCGTCGGCGACAGCATCGTTCTCGAACAGCGCCCCTGCGCAGAGCTCACTGTCGCTGCCGTCATGCGCGCACTGTATTCGACATCCTCAAACCAATTGAACAGCGAATTCGCACAACGTATCGCCGCCACCCGGGAACTCAGCGCCAACTGGCGCGCGAAAGCCGAACGTCGGCTTCGCGGCGAGCAGGACAACGCCCATCATCGCCTGTATGGAGACCGCTGAATGATTCTCGAAGCCAATCCCCACCCGTTTATTGTGCCGTTCGATTCCGACTTCCGGATTGCGGACCGATCAACCGAACCCCCGAAAGGCGCACCGGATAAAAAAGAGATCAAGAAGCGCTTCGCGGACGCCGTCGAGGAACTCGATGAACTGCAACGGCGCTTCTACGCACATGATCAGCGCGCACTGTTACTGGTGTTTCAGGCCATGGACGCCGCCGGCAAGGACAGCACCATCCGCGCGGTCATGAGTGGCGTGGACCCGGCCGGCTGCTTCGTCCACTCGTTCAAACAGCCAAGCCAGGACGAGCTGCAACATGATTTTCTCTGGCGCACAACGTTGCGCCTGCCGTCCAAGGGCATGATCGGCATTTTCAACCGCAGTTATTACGAAGAGGTTCTGGTGGTGCGCGTGCACCCGGAATATCTCGCCGCGCAGCGCCTGCCGGATCTGCAGAACAGCACGCCGCCACCGGCCGAGTTGTGGGCACAGCGGATGGAATCCATTCGCGCCTACGAGCAGCATCTGGCGCGCAACGGCACTGTCATTCTGAAATTCTGGCTCAATGTATCGCAGGAAGAGCAGCACCAGCGTTTTCTGAGCCGCCTGCGCGAAGCGGAAAAGCACTGGAAGTTTTCCGAAAGCGATCTGGAGGAAAGCAAATTATGGGACGAATACATGCGCGCCTACGAGATCGCGCTCAATGAAACCTCACGCCCCTGGGCGCCCTGGTACGCCATCCCGGCCGACGACAAACCCTACATGCGCTTGTGCGTGGCCGAAACCATCATCGATACCCTGCGCCGCATGAACCTCGATTATCCCGAACTCGATGCCGACACCCGCAAGCGCTTCAAGACATTGCGCAAGCAACTGGAGCGCGGTCTGGGCGACGACTGACGACAATACCCGAACAACACCTGCAGCCATGAACATTCACTTCCTTCAGCACGTACCCTTTGAAGGTCTGGCCAGCATCCGTGGCTGGATCGAGCGCGGCGGACACAAGGTCAGTTGCACCCGCCTCTACGCCGGCGATGGCTTTCCGCGCCTGGACCGAACCGACCTGGTGATCGTGATGGGCGGTCCAATGGGTGTGTACGACACCGATCAGTACCCCTGGCTGACGGCGGAAAAGACCTTTATCCGCGCTGCCATCGACAGTGGAAAGAAGTTGCTCGGCATCTGTCTGGGCGCACAACTGATTGCGGACGTGCTGGGCGCGCGGGTCTATGCCAACGGCCAGAAGGAGATCGGCTGGTTTCCGCTCACGCGCGGCAGCGACGCCGCGCACTCCGCGCTCGGGCGTATATTGCCGGATCGCTTCGACGCCTTTCACTGGCATGGCGACACCTTCGATCTGCCGCCCGCCGCCGTGCATCTGGCCTCCAGCGCGGTCTGCCGCAATCAGGCCTTCGCCGTCGATGAGCGGATACTCGGTTTACAGTTTCACCTCGAAACGACACTTGAAAGCGCCCATGAGCTGATCGAGCACTGCGGTGACGAACTGGTCGATGCGCCGAGCATACAATCGGCACAGGAGATGCTGGCGCGGACCGATCGCTTCGCCGATCTCAACCGCCTGATGTTCGCCCTGCTCGACACCCTGACCGCGGCCGAGCCGGGCACAGGAAAGTGATTTGACAGAATGGATTCAGGTCGCCTGCCGTTCGGCCTGCAGCCGAGCCAGCAACGTTTCCGCATCCTGCTCGGTCTGGACGCCAACGGCACGGGGATGACCATCGACAAGCAGGGCCGGCATGATCTTCAGATGATGCGACTGCGCGAAACCTTCACCGGCCGCTGATTCCAGATCGACGACCTCCAGCGCCACGCCATGATGTGCGCAGACCTTTTCCCAGATCTCCCGCGCGCGCTGGCAGGAACTACACCAATCGGCCACCAACAGCTGTAAGTGCATTCATGACCCTCCATCCTTAGCAACGGTCAGACGGTACGTGGCATGACAGGCCACACAGGTGCTCAGAATCTCACCCATTTGACGCAGTGTATGATCGCGGTCACCGAGTTGTTCCGCATCCAGCGCCAGTTGATCGAATCCGGCGTGGGTGGCGCGACCCATGGTCTTGAACTCCATCGGCAGCGCCTGCATCAGCGACATCGGCACCTGGCCCATGGCGGCGAGGCCTACGGCACGGGCCTGCCCGGCAACCGTGACCAGGTCGTCATCGGCTATTGCGCTGGTGATGCCCTGTACGGAGGCGAGGAAGGCGCGCATCTCGGCCAGAACCAGATCACGGTCGGTCACCGACAGCGCGATCTCCGCCCGTGCATCGCTGGCGACCTCGGTCTGAGCCCCACCCATCAGCCGATAGGCGGCGGTTGCTACCAGCAGCAGCAACAGAACCAACAGCGCCCAACACAATCCACACGCTCGCCCGCTACCCATATCGCACTCCTTTCACTGCGAAACACATTCATTTCCTCACACACCCGACAATGCTTGGGGCATGGACGCACACCGGCTTATAATGGCGCCCGATTGTATTTGGCCGGGAATCCTGTGCGATTGTCATTAGAGCCGGTACAACTCGACGACCGCCTTGACCTTGGTCAAACCCACTGGCGCGCCATGTCCGCTGTATGGCCGCCACAACCGACATGCGATGGATATGGCTGATTCAACCGATTTCACGCCCTGGCTGCGCCGTACGTACCTGTTCTCGGCACTGGACGATGCCCAGCTGCAGGTGATGAAAGACGCCATGCAGGTGATCAAGATCGAAGAAGGCCGCGCCCTGTTTGAACACGGACAGCCGGCGGAACGTTTCTTTCTGGTGCTGGAAGGACAGATCAAACTCTATCGTCTGTCCGAGGAGGGCGATGAGAAGGTCATCGAAATCGTGCGACCGGGTGAAACCTTTGCCGAGGCCGTCACCTTCATGTCCGGAAAATTCTATCCGGTCAGCGCCAGCGCGCTGGTCGACAGCCGTCTGCTGTCCTTTTCCAACGAGGCCTTTCGCGACATTCTGCGCGGCTCGGTCGATTCCTGCTTTCGTCTCATGGCCGACATGAGCCAGCGCCTGCATCGACGCCTGAATGAGATCGACAGCCTGACCCTGCACAACGCGACGTATCGGCTGGTGAGTTATCTGTTGCAGGAACTGCCGGACGATGTGCTGGAATCGCCCGAGATCGTGTTGACCACGCCCAAGCATGTGATCGCATCGCGGCTGTCGATCAAGCCGGAGACCTTTTCCCGAATACTGACCAAGCTGTCGCGCGACGGACTTATCGTGGTGCGGGGCAACAGTATCGTGCTGGAGGATCTGCCGCGGCTGCGCAAGGAAGCCGAGCTGTAGGCAGTACGGCCCCTTCCCTGCAGAACGGATTCAGTTCAGATATGCGAGACGAGTCGCGCGTTCGGCACGCGATGCTGCACGGCGGAGGCGATTTCGACGCGGCTGCCGTGCACGGGGCGAATCGACACCCACAGCAGATTCAATTTCAAATTGAGTTCGGCGAATACCACGATGTCCTGAAAGCACGACAGCGCGGCATGAATATCGCTCATGGTCTGCTGGATGAGGGCGCGCGGCTTCTCCTTCAACCCCGGAATGATCATCATGAAATCGGACAGGGCCTTGCCGTTCTCGTCGACGGCCGGCGCCCGCTTGTGCAGCGGCTCACCACCGTCCAGCAACGATACTGACAACTTCGGCAGATTCATGACGATTCTCCGGACGCGGCCCGGTATGCCACATAGGGCGATACCTACAGCCACCTGATTCCGATACTACCCGAACCGAAAGCGCCGAAAAACCGCAATTTCGCCGGCGTCTCGTTCAGGCCGGTCCGCGTCAGCCGGCGACGGCGGCGCTGACCCGTTCGAGACGCGCGCGCACTTCACCGGCCAGTTTGTCAACGCCCTCTTTTTCAACAAGCTGGAGCACCGCAGCCGGGTCCATGAAGCCGACGGTGACGGAGCCGTCTTCGTCCTGG
>JBFEJM010000199.1:0-4922 GCA_041553175.1 Gammaproteobacteria bacterium
AGGTGCACCGAGAAGATCAGGAACGGGAAGGCGTCACCGGTCTGCAGCACCAGCGGCGGATACAGCGTCCAGCCACCGGCCGGGCCACCGCCATCCATGAACAGCGTCGACAGCAGAAGTGTGAACGCAAACGGCAGAATCCAGAACGACCAGTTGTTCATGCGCGGCAGCGCCATGTCCGGCGCGCCGATCATCATCGGGATGAGCCAGTTGGCGAGTCCGACGAAGGCCGGCATGACCGCACCGAAAATCATCACCAGCGCGTGCATGGTGGTCATCGAATTGAAGAACATCGGGTCGACGACCTGCAGGCCGGGCTGGAACAATTCGGCACGGATAATCATGGCCATGGTGCCGCCGACGAAAAACATCAGCAGCGAGAACAACAGATAGAGCGTACCGATGTCCTTGTGATTGGTAGTGAACAGCCAACGGGATAATCCGGTTGCCGGCCCGTGGTCATGCGCGTCGTGTGCAGCTGCAGTACTCATTAGCTTTCTCCTCCTCGGAATCCGTTAGCGGGCAGCTTTGACGTCGGCCGGCTGGACGACATCATTCAGGTTGTTACCCCAGGCATTGCGCTCATAGGTAACCACAGCGGCCAGGTCGGCATCGTTAAGCTGGGCACCGAATGCAGCCATCGCCGTTCCGCTCTTGCCGTTCAGGACGATATCGATATGTCCCGCAACGGGGCCGGTCGTGATCGCGCCGCCCTTGAGCGCCGGGAATGCACCCGGTACGCCTTCGCCGTTGGCCTGATGACAGGCCGCGCAGTTGGTCGCATAGACCTTTTCGCCACGCGCCATCAGCTCATCTTTGCTGAACTCGCGATCGGAATCCGCGGCGGCCGCTGCGGCCGATTGTTTCTGTGCCACCAGCCACTGCTCGTAGTCGGCCTGCTCCTTGGCCACGACCACGATCGGCATGAAGCCATGATCCTTGCCGCACAACTCTGCGCATTGACCGCGGTAGACACCGGGCGTGTCGATGTTGAACCACATTTCGTTCACGAAACCGGGAATGGCGTCCTTCTTCATGCCAAGTGCCGGCACCCACCAGGCATGGATCACATCATTGGCGGTAATCAGCAGGCGCACCTTCTTGCCCACCGGCACAACGACAGGGTTGTCCACTTCCAGCAGGTAATTGTCGTTCTTGTTCGCACGATCGAAAATTTCGTCTTTGGGTGTGGACAGCGTGCTGAAGAAATTGACGTCTTCATCCAGGTATTCGTACTGCCACTTCCACTGGTAGCCGGTGACTTTGATACTGATGTCTGAATTACTGGTGTCTTCCATCGCGATCAGCGCCTTGGTGGCCGGAATGGCCATGCCGATCAGAATCAGGAAGGGGACGATCGTCCAAAGGATCTCAACAGTAGTGCTTTCGTGAAACTGTGCGGCAACGGCGCCCTTGCTCTTGCGGTGGTAGAGGATGGAATAAAACATCGCCCCAAACACCACTACGCCGATCGCGACGCAGACCCAGAGGATCAGCATATGAAGACTGTATGCCTCCTGGCTAATCGACGTTACACCAGGCTGCAGATTGAGCCCATATTCAGCCGCCGCCATTCCGGCTACCGACATGAGGCCCAGCCCTGCCAGCACCTGAGGCATCCTCAGTTTGGTTCTCGCAGACATGCCCTTCTCTCTCCTTTGGTCGAATTTCATTTCTTTTAGTGAATCAATTCGCTAAAGCCCAGTCGCGCGCCGCTCACGCAACCTGTGCCGTTGTAATTGCGGGTGGCGTGATCCATCGGCGCAGATCGTCAGCCAACCGGCTGCGCTCGTGCTCGTTCAGGCAACCACCGATCTCGACTTCGCGACCGTGGCAGCGAATGAACAGTCGAGTGGGATGCCCTCGCCGCCGTGGCCGCCTGACCACTACCTTGGCCCAACCGCGCTGGAACCATGTAGTTTCCGCCGGCTGGCGTCGCCCCTTTTGCACCGCGATCATTGAGCCGGATATGGAAATCACCTCACGCGTATCCGCCCGCACCGCACTCAGATACAAAGCCGTCGCCAGCGCCCCCAGTTCCAGCCCGGCGAAAGGCAGGATCAGCCAATAACCCAGCAGCGAAAAACTCAGGGCAATCGTGAGAGAAACAAGGGAGATGCCACAGAACACAGCCACTGTTCTCCGCCAGGACAGGGAACAATTGGGCCGTATTACCACGCAACAATCCGCCGTTCCGGCGTCACACTCTGCTGCTACCACTTCGCCCCTCATCTGGTTTGCAGCTATCAATTATTGTCGGAAATTCGAATGGTTTGCGATGCTAACCGAAGCACCTTAATGGCGCAAGCCAATAGCCAAATTAACGCCATTAAACTTCGCTATAACAGCATCTTATAATTCGTATAACAAATATATTAGAAGATTATAATATTCACTCTTGCTGAGTTAACTTGAGGAAATACAGGAATGCGGATGCACCCGCTCCGGCACCGCCTGAAATCAACACTTGGCAGGGAATTCTTATTGATATAACTGATTTTTTCGAATTTCAAAAGAATGACTTTGCGGATGGGCTGCCATGCGGAAACCGGGCGGCAATGGTCGCGCCGAGCCGGAATACGACGTGGATCCCCGGCCGACACTAATCGAAGCGGAAGCACTCAGCGAAATCGGGCCCGGTCCAGGCGGGACGCCAAGGCAGTCTCGCCACACAGGGCACACCGAGCCAGGTATTCAGGGTCTGCACGTTTTCCTCTGCCAGTTCCATTACCGGCGCCAGCTCATTGGCCACCCAACCGGCCAGCGGCAACCCCCGCGCCTGAATCGCCGCCGCCGACAGCAATGCATGATTGATACAGCCGAGGCGCAACCCGACCACCAGCAGCACCGGCAGACCCAGTGCAGCCGCCAGATCCTCAACGGTTTCGGAGTCGGTGAGCGGCACCCGCCAGCCGCCGACACCTTCGATCACGACACAGTCGGCCGCGGCGGTCCGGATACCGGCGCAAATCGATGACACATCGATCTGAATACCTGTCGCGGCGGCAGCGAGATGCGGTGCGACGGGCGCGGCAAAGGCGTAGGGATTGATCTCTGCATAAGGCAGTTGCACGGAAGCCGCCTGCTGCAACAAAACCGCATCACTGTTGCGCAAACCGTCCGGCGTCATCGCACAACCGCTCGCCACCGGCTTGAAGCCAGCCACGCGCGCATGGTCACGCCGCAGATAATGCAGCAGTGCTTCGCTCACCACCGTCTTGCCGATACCGGTATCGGTACCGGTTACGAAATAGCCACGCATGAGGGTGCTTCCTTCAGAACCTGCATGTCATCGCCTCTCTGGGGTCGGGTCTTGTAGTCAGTCCTTGGGATCACGTCTACCCGCCAGCGCCGACACCGGCACCGTGACAACATCCGCTGTTTTGGCGGACTGCTGCACCGGTGCCCAGGCATGTCCGTACACCACTTCATAGGTCGCCGGCAGGACACCTTCTGTCCGGAAGGATTCATAGGCCTGCTGCATACGCGTCCAACGCCCGCGCCCGGTCAGCCCGCGCGCCCGACCGGCGGTGACATTGTGTGCGCCCAGCGTCTTGAGATCCCGCACCAATCCGTTCAGATCAGGATAGGTCAACGTTATATGCTCCACATCCAGCACCGGCTCGGCCATTCCGACGCGCACCAGCGCATCGCCGATGTCGTGCATGTCGAGAAAGCGATTGACGTGGTTGAAGTCGTCGGCGGCCGCCCAACTGGTGCGCAACTCGCGCAATGTGTCCGGCCCGAGCGTGGTAAAGAAAAGGACGCCACCGGGTTTCAGCACGCGCCGGAATTCGGCCAATGGAACCTCTGGTCGATTGCACCACTGCAGCGTCAGGTTGGACAGAATCATGTCCACACTCCGGTCGGCAAACGGAAGCCGTTCCATGTCACCGCAGACCAGACGCGGCCGTCGCCACCAGCCGAAGTTGCGCCGCGCCTGAATCAACATCGCCTCGGCGATATCCAGCGCCACCACACGCGCAGATGAAAAACGCTTGCTCAGAGCACGCGCGATATAGCCCGTGCCGGTACCGAGATCGAGCACTCGATTCGGATCAAGCTTGACGACACCTATCCGCTCGAGCAGGCGATCGCCCACTTCACGCTGCAGTATCGCGACACGATCATAGTCAGCCGCGGCGTGACCGAAACTCTGGCGCACGCTTTCCTTGTCGACATCGAAGTCGTCTTCATTAATCACTGCAGAAACTCCGTTACCGCAACAGCGAATTGTTCAGGCTGCGAGAGAAAAGGCGCATGTCCGGCACGGGCAAACTCGTGCACTTGAAGCCGCGGCAATTCAGCGGCCAGTTCACGCAGCGCGGCAATGGGCACCAGCATGTCGCGTTCACCGCCGATGCACAGCACCGGCACGCGCAGCGCACGCAACCGACCCCGCAAATCCGCATCGCGCAGGATCGACAAACCACCCTGTAACGCCGCCACTGTCGGCGGGGGCGCAGCGGCCACCACGCGCCTGAGCTCACGCAGCACTGCCGCATTCGGTGCGCCGCGCGCCACCAGACTCAGAAAACGGTTTATCGTCGCGATATAATCTCCTGTCAGATCCCTGGCAAACTGCTCCAACAGCGCGGACTCCATGGCATGCGGCCAATCATCCGCCACCGCAAAACGCGGATTGCTCGCCACCAGAATCAGCTGTGACACGCGCTCGGGGAAACGCGCGGCACACTCCAATGCCACAGCACCACCCAATGACCAGCCCAACCAGCATGCACGCTCGGGTGCCTGCTGCGCCAGCGCCTCACACACCGTATCCAAAGCGAAGGGTTCGATCGACGCGCTGCGCCCGTGACCGGGCAGATCGAACATATGCAGACGAAAACGGTTCGCCAGCATGGCCGCGCAATCGCCCCAGATACCGGCATTCATTCCCCAGCCATGCAGCATGACCAGAT
>JBFEJM010000200.1:0-4922 GCA_041553175.1 Gammaproteobacteria bacterium
CCGCAACCTATGTGCTGTTGTTGGAAACAGTCATCCACAACAGTCTTTCCCTGCGTCAGCAGCTCATTCCCATTCTGCGCGAGACGAGTGTTCTGATCGGCAGCATCCTGATCATACTGGGCGTTGCGATGGGACTGACCAATCTTCTTATCGATGCTCAAGTTCCCATGCACCTGCTTGACTGGATGCGCGAGAATATCGACAGTCAATTGCAGTTTCTGCTGCTGCTCAACATCGTGCTGCTGATTGTCGGCGCCATGATGGATATATTCTCCGCCATTGTCGTGCTGGTCCCGCTGCTGCTGCCACTGGCTCACCAGTTCAATGTCGACCCCGTTCATCTTGGCATCATTCTGCTCGCCAATCTCGAAATCGGCTATTGCACCCCACCGGTCGGCATCAATCTGTTCATCGCCAGTCAGCGTTTCCGCAAACCTATCTTCACTCTGTTCGTGGCCACACTTCCGTTTCTGGCCATCATGCTGCTGTGGCTGGTCATCGTGACCTATCTTCCGCAGATAAGTCTCTGGTGGAAATAACCAAACGCGACCGCCCCGCCCGCCGCAATTGGATTCCCGTCACTGGTACGACAATCGATTCGAGCCCTGCCTATCCCTCGTTGGCCTGAAAATACTGATCCAGCCCCAGCCGCACATGCCGGCGCAGGAGACGGTAGCTACAGACCCGTTCTCCAATTTTGATCCTGATCAATTTCGGAATAATTTTCCGCGCCTGGAAATTGCAACACGCCAAGCTGAGGCTATTTTTCTATTTGAGACAACAACGCAAGGAGCCTGCAATGTAAAGGCGAAGGAGGAAGTCATGAGAGTGAAGAAAACACTATTGACGACGATCCTGTTGGTCGGGCTGGCAGGTACGGCAACTTCGGCTCAGGCGTTCTGGGGCAATTGGTGGCCCTGGAATTGGGGCGACGACTATTACTATCCCGGCTATTACTACCCCTACGGGGGCTATCCCGGTTATTGGGGTGGCGGCTACCCCTACGGGGGCTATCCCGGTTACTGGGGTGGCGGCTACCCCTACGGGGGCTATCCCTACTACGGGGGCTATCCCGGATATGGTTGGGGTCCCTGGTATTAGAGCCTGAACTGATCCTTTTAAAATCAGTTACATAATGCCTGCAGCGGTGCGGGAAGGGGCGTTGTGCGGCAATCCTGGAGGATATAGGGTGACCAGCACCCTGGATCAATTTGCTTAACGCCATGGGTCTGGCGCTAGAATAGCCGACAGACAACTCCAATAAACAGACGTCCCTCGCCCGGTAGAACCTGCTCTTGCTGGACTATCAGGGCAGCTGGCCGAAACCAATAATAATGATCACATCGGCTCTTTACATCGGCACAGGCATTGCGCTCTCAGGCGCGGTACATCAGGCGGTCACCGCCGCGGTGCAGCCGGTTGCGCGCGTATCAGTCCATCTGATGTTCGCCGTACTCTGTCTCTGCATCGCCGGCTTCTCCCTTGCCGCCGCCATGACGCACACGGCGGTGGGAGGCGGGTTATACGCTGCAAGTAATGCGGTAATCGCCACCGGGCTGCTGTGCTGGGCAGCCCTGCTCGGGTTCGTTACCTTATCGGTGCAGCCGCAACGGCTGTGGATACCGCTCGCACTCGGCGCCTGCTGGGGTGGCCTGTTCCTGCTGAACATCGGAGTGACCGGTAATCTGCTGTATCTGGATTTCGTAGCGACACGTTCAACGCAGTTTCCATACAGCGGCAGCGCGCGCTCCCTGCCCGTTGGCCAGGCCTGGCTGCTGGTCAATGCACTGGCCCTCGCGACCTGGAGCTATGCATTGTGGGCCGCGCGGGAATTGCAGCGGCGCGGCCAGGAATCAACCGCCGTGAGTTGGACACTGGGTCTGATCATCCTCGCCATCGTGACCCTTATGGATTTTGCGACTGCGGCAGGATGGCTGCCCGCGTTTTATGTCTCCGCATTTGGCTGGATCGCGCTGCTGGTCCTGTTCTGTGGACCCTTGCTTGCCCGCCCCTCGAGCAACAGGCTCACAACCGAAGTCCCGCACGAACACCCCCGTGACACTGTGTCAGCCGGGGCAATAGTGCCGTCGTTACCGCACCTGCCCCGCCACGATAGCGGCATAACCATGCCGATGCGTCGGCCCCGCGTGCAGCCGGATATGGCAGTGGTCGCGACGGCACACGCCGAAGCAGTCAGCCCGCGTGTACCGGATCAACAGAGATCCGCGCATGCAACGGACGCAGCAATGTCATCGGGCGCACCGGTATCGGCGCCACCAACCGACACCAGTCCAACATCCAACGCGACTGAAGCAGTTGCACAGGATCTCTCGTCGATCATCGAATTCACGCACATCGCGCTTCGGCGCATCGAACGGGGCAAGCAGGACCCGAAGAAGTTTGCCGCCTTGTTCCGCGCCATTCTCAATAAAGCGGAAACAGTACGGCACACGCTGGAGCAGCCGGTCGACGAAGACTGCGACATAAACGAGGTCGTCGCGCAGGGGATTGCGCAGGTACTGCCTCTGTTTGATGAGGCGGGCATCAAGATCGGTTTCCGCCAGGCAAGACATCTGCCGACGGTCTGTATTGGTCGTTCGGTTGTACTGGAGGTCCTGCGTGATTTGCTGGCGGAGGCCTTTGCGGCGACCACGTCGTCCGCCGGCTGCCTGAAGCCGGTCGTCGTCATGACGCGGCAAACGCGGAATGGCAGCGTGGAAGTGAGCGTGACCGACGGCGGCAACGAAATGAGTCTCGACGAAATCCAGGGGGCTTTTGAATCCCTGCTGGAGGGAAAGCAGACCGCTCGTGGCGCACGCCTTATTGCCACCGCTGAACGGATTGCCGCCCACGGCGGCCAGCTGAGATGCACACCCAATCCGGCGGGCGGATCAATTCGTCATTTGCGGCTGCCGACGCGCTAACGCACTGCGCTCCGCTCGGCATCGAGGATCGCCGCCAACAGCACCCCATCCCCCGGATTGAGCGCATGACCGGCCGGCGCCATATGCACAGTGGCGCGACCGCGCAATGAAGGAACCTGATTCAGGTCCTGACTGAACGCCGGTACCAGTTCATCGCCGGCATAGCCCGGTGGCGAGTGAATGACGGCGTGATACTCGATGGCCGGATGCGGCTGATGATTGAGCCAATCGATCAGACTGCCGGGAGCGGCCGGCTGCATGTCCACAAGCGCCGGATAGGAATATTTGAGGTAGTCGTAATCATCGCCCCCGATCACCGACTTGAGAATATCGACGCCCGGTCCGGGGCAGAAAAACGGCTTGCTGTTGACGATATCGAGCCCATCGATGGCGCGTGTGGTGCCCAGATGAGGAGATCCGATCGTGATCAGGCGATCCACCGCGGGCGCATCCGGACGCACCAGCGTCAGGCGGGCGACCAGCCCGCCGGCGGAATGCCCAACCAGGGTGATCACATCCTGCGGGTGACGTTCGCGGACAATGCGCAATTCTTCGAGCAGCTGAACCGACTGCAGCAACAGCGGCGCCTCGGCGGTGAGCTGCGCGAGGTAGACGGTGCGATGCGGTGGTGGAAGGGGTGCCGGCAAATAGGCCGCAGCACTTCGCGCCGGTACGATGACCCCGGCATTCACCCAGCCGCGCGACTCGAGCACGCCCATGACACCGCTGTGCAGCCAGGTACCGGCATGTGCCGACCAGCCATGGACCAGCACGAGCACTTCGGCCTGCACGGACGATACCGCCAGACTCGCGCAAACCACCCACATGCGTATGAATGAACGAACGCTCACCGGGGCACTCCCTGTCGCTCGACGTACGGACTCAGTGTCCACCTCCCCGGAACCGATTGGCAACGGCTAATCCGGCAACACTTGACCGGGGTCAATAATGCGATTGCGGCTCGCCGCTGGCAGCGCGGCAACTGCGTGTGCGTGATCTTGACGGGCGATGATCTGACTGCCTGCATGGCATCGGCGGACAGCGGAGGTTAGCATCTCGCATCGAACCCCTTTGCCGCTGATAACGTGATTACCGCTATGACCGAATCCAATTCCGCCGCCCTCGCCCGCGTCGCCGTTATCGGCGCCGGCCCCGCCGGACTCATGGCAGCCGAAGTACTCAGTGCAGGTGGCATGCAGATCGACGTCTACGATGCCATGCCGTCTGCCGGACGCAAGTTTCTGATGGCGGGCAAGGGCGGCCTCAATATCACTCACGCCGAACCCTACGACAGCTTTGTCGCGCGCTATGGCCCACGGCGGCAGGCGATCGAGCCGCTGCTTGCGGCCTTTGGACCGAGCGCGTTGCGCGCGTGGATACATGCCCTCGGCATCAGCACTTTCGTCGGCTCATCCGGCCGGGTCTTTCCGACCGAAATGAAAGCGGCGCCATTGCTGCGCACCTGGTTGCATCGACTCCGCACCCGCGGCGTGAAGTTTCATATGCGACACCGTTGGCTCGGCTGGAACGAGCGTGGCGCATTACGCTTCGACACTCCGAAGGGAGTGCAATCGATATCGGCAGATGCCGTGGTGCTCGCCCTGGGCGGCGGCAGTTGGGCCCGGCTCGGTTCCACCGGCGCCTGGGTGCCGCTGCTCGCGCAGCGCGGCGTGGATATCGCACCGCTGAAACCCGCGAACTGCGGATTCGATGTCGGTTGGAGCGAACATTTCAGCACGCGTTTTGCCGGTCAACCGGTGAAATCCGTCAGTGCGAGCTGTAACGACTTGGAAGGCATCAATCACCAGCTGCAGGGTGAGTTTGTGATTACCGCAACCGGTGTCGAAGGGAGTCTGATTTATGCGCTGTCCGCCTGCGCGCGCGACACTATCGCAAAAGAGGGCCGAGCGATCCTGATACTTGATCTGGCACCGGGAATGACACTGCAGCGGTTGATCGATGCATTGTCACAGCCACGCGGTTCACAGTCGCTGGCCA
>JBFEJM010000201.1:0-4921 GCA_041553175.1 Gammaproteobacteria bacterium
ATCCATTTGCTGTCGGGCCAGAAACTCGGCGTAAAGCAGATCCACAATCAGCAGTTTTCCCTGCGTCTCCGCGCGTGCCCGTTCGAAGTGCATCGCCGATTTCGCAAAGTCGCCGCCGAACATGGGCGCGCGGCCGCCGTAGTATACGCCAAAAAATACATGCGGGCCGCCATAGTAATAGGTCTCGTCCAGTGCCATGACACGTTCCATGACAGCGGCTGCGCGTGCAAGTTGTGCCAACCCGAGTGGATCCGTTCGATCGACATCGACCCGCTTGGCCAGGCAGGACGATGCCCAGAACAAAGCAGGAACGTTACGTTTTGACAGGCGTTCGAGATCGGATTTCAATGTCTCGAGCGGGGCATTTTCGATGTCGGTTGTAAAACCCTGCGCTTTCAATGCCGCTTGAGCGTGGCCGAAACAACGTGTGTAAAGTGAGACTGCGCGCTGGGCGTTGTTCTGTTCGATGAAGGCGTAGTTGTAACCATAGAAGCCTTGTGCAGCGAAGAGTCGCAGCTCCACATTGGCCGGATCTTCAACGATCATGCCTTCCAGCATCATCAGTGTCGTCGGAATGGAATCGCGTGCGAGTTCGAGATCGGTTTCCCGATTCATGGCCTCGAGTCCACCCTCCATCAATGGCATCGCCCCGCGCACGACCATCTGACCCATGCTGCAACCCGACAGCAGTATGACTAGAGTCGCTGCCTGGATAAGACCTGCCGGGAAAAATCGAGGGTGAGGTGTTCGCATAGTCATCCATTATCCTCCGCGTAACCGGACGAGGTCGAAATCAACGTCGCCAGCGGCATTATTGTCGTTATTCGAATCTGGTAGCGCGGCTCGACCGACAGGCATCCTTTCCTGGGCGTCAGTGTGTTCTTACTCGCCGTGTTCTGCCAATCCGTGTATGTCGCGTACCGCGTATTGCAGCTTCATGTAGACATCGTCTACACTCGAGTCTAGCCGTATTCGCAACTTGTGTCCACGCGGCCAGATTGATATTCCCGATCGAGAGGAAGAGTCCTGAATGTCCAGTCGCCGGCCGAAGTCTTACCATCACGGCAGTCTACGTCAAGCGCTTATCGATCGAGGTACCCATCTGCTCGACGAACAGGGTGTGACGCATTTCAGTCTGCGCGAAGTGGCCAAGGCGGCAGGTGTCAGTCACGGCGCCCCGTATCGCCATTTCAGTGACCGCAACGCATTGTTGGAGGCCATCGCGGCGCAGGGCTTCGCCAACCTGGAAGCCGCATGCAAAGCCGCTGTGGCGGCGCATCCGAATGCGCCGCGCGCGCAGTTGATGATGGCGGGTCGCGCCTATATCGAATTCGCGCTGGCCCACCCCGGAGTGTTGCACATCATGTTCGGTGGCGGAGTGAGTCCGGACAGCACGGGACCGGTGTTTCAGCAGGCGGCCGCTTCCGCCTTTGCGCATCTGGTCGGTATTATTGAAAACGGTCGTCAAACAGGTTTGTACCGCGAAGAGAGTGCGGAGAATCTGACGGTTGCGGCCTGGTCCATGGCGCATGGTCTGTCTCTGCTGCTGAGTGCGGGTCCGTTGCGGGGTCTGCAACGCGATTCAGCACAACTGGAGGCATTGATCGCGTCGGCAAGTGAAAGCCTGCTGTCCGGAATGGTGACACGTAACTGAATACGCGTCAGCTCAGCAGTCCGCGCAGCACGCGCTCATACATGTTCGACAACTGTTCCAATTCGCTGATACTCACGCACTCATTGACTTTATGAATGGTCGCGTTGACTGGCCCGAGTTCGACCACCTGGGCGCCGGTCGGGGCGATAAACCGTCCGTCCGACGTGCCGCCACTGGTGGACAGTTCGGTTCCCGTTCCGAGTACGTCGAACACGGCGGCGCGCACCGCATCCACCAGTTCGCCGGCCGGCGTCAGGAAAGGTCCGCCGGAATGGAACCATTCGAGACTGTAATCCAGTTTGTGCGCATCCAGAATCTGTTCCACACGTTGACGCAACGTCGGCGCATCGGTTTCGGTGGAGTAACGGAAGTTGAACAGAACCTCCAGCGTACCGGGTATGACATTGGTCGCGCCGGTGCCGCTGTTGATGTTCGAGATCTGAAAGGTGGTCGGCGGAAAAAACTGGTTGCCTTCGTCCCAATGGCTGGCGGCGAGTTCCGTCAGTGCCGGTAAAACACGGTGAATCGGATTGTCGGCCAGATGCGGATAGGCCACATGCCCCTGCACACCGCGCACTGTCAATGTGCCCGAGAGCGAACCGCGACGACCGTTTTTCACGACGTCGCCGGCGTATTTCACGCTGGAGGGTTCACCCACCAGGCACCAGTCGATTTTCTCCCCGCGCGCCTCCAGTGTCTCGATCACTCTGACGGTTCCATCCACCGCGACGCCTTCTTCATCGCTGGTAATCAGGAAGGCGATCGAACCTCGAGGCTGCGCATTGTTGGCGAGAAAGCGCTCGCATGCCGTCACCATGGCCGCGATGCTGCCTTTCATGTCGGCCGCGCCGCGTCCATACAGAAAGCCGTCTCGTTCTTCCGGCTGGAACGGCGGCGACGCCCAGGCGCGTTCCGGGCCGCTGGGAACGACATCGGTATGGCCGGCAAAAGCCAATACGGGGCCTTCATTTCCGCGGCGGGCCCACAGATTGGTCACCGCGCCGAAATTCATGAACTCCAGTTTGAAGCCGAGCGCGGCCAGGCGTTCGCCCAGGAGTTGCTGGCAGCCCTGGTCATCCGGCGTCACCGACGGACGGGCGATAAGATCGCGGGCGAGTTGCAGGGTTTCGCTCATGGAATGAATTCTCAGCTGAAGAGGGATTGGTAACGGTCGGCGCTGAAGCCGACTTCGATATGGTCTTGCAGTTCCAGAACCGGCCGCTTTATCAGGGTCGGTTGCTCCAGCATCAGCTGCAGCGCCCGCTCGGCATCGATAGCGGTGCGGGTGGCCTCAGGGAGCTGGCGCCAGGTGGTGCCGCGGCGATTCAGCAGAGTGTCCCAGCCCGCCGAGGCCGCCCAGTTTCGCAGCAGTTGCGGTTTGAGGCCGTCTTTGCGGACATCGTGAAACCGATAATCGACGCCCCGATCGGCCAGCCAGCGGCGGGCCTTCCGGACCGTGTCGCAGTTCGGTATACCGTAGAGTATTGGTGTCATTTCAGATTGTTATCCGGATGCAGCAGGAGCCATTATCCCGCACCAAGCGCCGTTGGGAAAGCTGCCTGTAAATCATAAAGATATCGTTAAATCAGCCGAAACGCTAAAAAGGATGTTACCGGATTCAGGACCAACCCGGACGCGCAGGATGGCGCAGCGGAAACTCAGTCCTGTATGGCGGGTAGGGCATGCACAAGCCGATAGTCAACAAAGCCGGATCTGTCGGGCTCGAACAGCTCGACGAACTCCTGTCGGTGTCACCGGCCGTGCATTATTCCATCGCGGCGGGCACAGCAGCGGATTCTCAGTTCGATTGGATCAGCGCCAATCTCACTGCAGTAACAGGGCATAGCCACGCGGCCGCATCGAGCGCCGGCTGGTGGGAGGAGCACATACATTCCGAGGATCGTGCCCGCGTGTTGGCGGCGTTCGATCAATTGGCACTGCGTGGCGATGTGCAATGCGAGTACCGTTTCCTTTGCCAGAACGCGGACGGTTACCGCAGTATTCGGGACCGGCGACGGATCAAACGCGGTCCACGCGGTGAGATCTGCGGCGCGGTGGGTACCTGGCTGGATGTGACCGATGTCGAAACCATACGCGGCCGACTGCATCAGCGTGAGCAGCTTCTGCGCAAGCTGATCGAAACCGAACCGGAGTGCGTAAAGCTGCTCGATCTGAACGGCACCATTCTCGAGATCAATCCGGCCGGCCTGCGTATGTTGGATGCCCAGGACCCGGGGGAGCTGATAGGCCAGTCGGTGGCGCACTATGTGGTGCCGGAGCATCGCAAGGCATTGCAGACAGCGATCAATCGGGTCGTCAACGGTGAGCCGGTCATGCTTGAACTGGATGTGATCGGTCTGAAGGGGCGGCGCCGGCAGATGGAGTCACATGCCGCGCCACTGTACGGGCCGGACGGCAAAGTCAGTTCGCTGCTGGTGGTCACGCGCGATATCAGCGAACGGGCGAACGCCGAGTCGCAGGCGCACTATCTGTCCCACTATGATCTGCTGACCGGACTGCCCAATCGTGCCCTGTTCCGGGATCGCCTGCTGCAGGCGATGGCGC
This sequence comes from Gammaproteobacteria bacterium, assembly GCA_041553175.1. Taxonomy (GTDB): domain Bacteria; phylum Pseudomonadota; class Gammaproteobacteria; order Thiohalobacterales; family Thiohalobacteraceae; genus JAHJQQ01. The sequence goes on from JBFEJM010000201.1 coordinate 4,220, forward strand.
AGGCCAAGCGTGCCAACACCCTGCTGGCGGTGATGTTCGTCGACATCGATCATTTCAAGGACATCAACGATACCCTCGGGCATGCCATCGGCGACCAATTGCTCAAGGAGATCGCCGAGCGTATCCGCAGCTGCGTGCGCGAATCGGATACTGTCGCGCGTTTCGGTGGCGATGAATTCGGTCTGATACAGACCAATCTGAATACGGTGGACGGCGCCGCCGATCTGGCCGAGCGTCTGGTGGAAACCCTGGCACGCGCATTTCGAATTGAAGGACATGATATCCATTCCGGCGCGTCGGTGGGTGTCACCCTGTATCCCTTCGACGATCATAACGCCGAAGAACTTCTGAAAAATGCGGATATGGCCATGTACAAGGCCAAACGCGAAGGCCGCAATCGATTCCAGTTCTATGTCGCGGAACTCAATCAGATCGTACAGCGGCGCGCGTCGCTGGAACGGGAACTCCGCAACGCATTGGCCAAGGAGCAGCTGCAGCTGCACTATCAGCCGCAGTTGGATCTGATGAGCGGTCAGGTGGTCGGTGTCGAGGCTCTGTTGCGCTGGCACCATCCCGAGCGTGGTGATATTTCTCCAGCCGAATTCATTCCGGTTGCAGAAAGTTCCGGATTGATTCTTCCCATTGGCGACTGGGTATTGCATGGCGCCTGCAGTCAGGCGCGTGCCTGGCAGCTGGCGGGGC
>JBFEJM010000202.1:0-4917 GCA_041553175.1 Gammaproteobacteria bacterium
GCAGGTCGCGCGCCCCGCCAAGCGTGTTCGCCGGGCTGGTTGGTTGCGCAATGGCGGGAGTCTCGGGTGATGCGGCTTTGGTGCTCTCGCTTACCGCCTCAGTCTCGCCCCGCCCAAACAGTCGACCCAGCAGCCCACCGCCGCTAGCGCTCTGTGCTTCGGTCTTGTCTGCGGATTTGCCGGCGGCAAGCATCTCCTGGAGCAGTTTCGCGAATTGCGCGATGGCGGGCGCGAGATCATTATCACCCGCGTTTTCCAATTGCTTGCGCACCGCTTTGAGCTGGCGGGCATGGCCGCGCGGAAACTCGATTTTGTCGAGCAGACTTTGCAGTGCGGTAGCCGGTCGAGGTGCCGTCGATTTATCAGTGCGCTTTGCATCGAGCCGGACCAGCGATTCCGACATGGCCTCGATGCGCTGCTTTAGAATACGGGGCTCGGCCCGATCGCGGATGGCATCGCGTAATGCTTTGAGCTGGGTATCAAGCGCGGCGTCGAGGCCGTCCGCAGCAAGGGTGAGGCGGGAGATGGTCTTGCGCAGCAGATCGTCAGCCTGCGTCCACTGCCGTTCCTTGGTCTCATGCTGCTCCAAGGCGTCGTAGTATTTGCGCTTCCAGGTTGCGGCCTGGCTGGCGGCGTCGTTCTGGTCCATGCTAAGGCCCATCGCTCACGAAGAACAGTTCGGCGGAAAAAGAATAGCACCCTCACAGGTGCTTAGCGTCAGATCGGCGCGCCAATTTACCCGCAGAACATATCGATGCCGGCTGGCAGGGTCAGCTCCATGGAAACCGGCAGATGATCGGATACCGGACAATCCAGTACCCGTACCTTGTCCACTTTGATTGTAGGCGTGACCAGGATGTGATCGATATTGCGGTTGGGGCGCCAACTGGGAAAGGTATTGAGGCCATGAACCGGTTCGGTCATCAGGGTCTTGTTGATCAGAAAATCCATTTCACGGCTGCGTGAGGGGAAGTTCAAGTCACCCATGACCACCACATTGCGATGCTGGTTCACCAACTCCGCCAGATAGGTCAACTGCTGCAGGCGCGTGCGCTGGCCCAATGCCAGGTGGACTATGAACACGACCAGGGAATCATCGCCATGTCCGAACTTAAGCGCTAAAGTTCCGCGCCCCGGAATCGGCCCCGGCAATTTGTGTTCAATGATTTCCGTGCAGCGGTAACGCGTAAGCACACCGATGGCATGCTGCGCGATCGGCCCCATGCGGCGATTGGTCTGATCGTACCAGAACGGAAAATCGGCACGGTCGGCGACATACTGGGTAAGATTGATGAAGCCGCTGCGCAGGCTGCCGGCATCAACTTCCTGCAGACCGACGATATCGAACTCGCTGGTCAGCTTGGCGATGCGATCGAGATTCTGAAAGCGCTCACCGTGCGGCAGCACGTGTTTCCAGCTCTGGGTCAGATAATGCCGGTAGCGACTGGTGCTGATACCGGTCTGGACGTTATAGCTCAACATGCGCAGACGCTGGCCGGTGACTGTCGAGTCATCCACAACCGTTTCCGACAGAGCCGAGGTCATATTGGACATACCAGGCTGCCAAGCTTTTCCGTCAGCTTCAGATTCTCCCGGTAATCCACCGGGCAATCGATAATGGATACTGTGCGGTCGGCAATGGCTTTTTTCAAGGTCGGCATCAGATCAGCGGCCCGCTCGATGCGGTAACCCTTTGCCCCGAAGGATTCCGCGTACTTGACGAAATCCGGGTTGCCGAATTGGACATGCGACGCACGCTTGAAGTGATTCATCTGTTTCCAGTCGATCAGTCCGTAACCACCGTCATTCCAGATCAGAATGACAATGGCCACCCCCAGCCGCATCGCGGTCTCGATTTCCTGGGAGTTCATGAGAAACCCGCCGTCACCGGTGACCGCCACAACGGCCCGATCGGGGTACACGAGCTTAGCGGCAATCGCGCCCGGAACTGCAATACCCATACTGGCGAATCCGTTGGAGATCAGACAGGTGTTCGGATACTCGCAGCGGAACATGCGCGCCATCCACATCTTATGCGCGCCGACGTCGCAGATCACGATGTCTTCGAAATGCAGTGCGGTGCGCAGGTCCCAGATGATTTTCTGCGGCTTGACCGGGAAACCCTCGTCCTTGGCATGCTGCCCCATCTCCTCGACCAGCGCCTCGCGCAGGGCGCGCATGGGCTCGCCCTGATGCGGCGTCGCCAGTTCGGCTATGCGCAGCAGGCTGTGCTTGATATCTCCGACCACACCGACTTCGATCATGTAGCTGGCATCGACTTCGGCCTGACTGGCGTCGATATGGATGATCTTGCGGTCGCGCGTCGGATGCCAGAGATAGGGGTGATACTCGACCAGATCATAGCCGACACAGATGATGACGTCGGCGCGCGAGAATCCGCAGCTGACATAGTCGTTGGCCTGCAGACCGGCGCTGCCCAACGCCAGCGGGTTGCGGCCAAACGGTACCACGCCCTTGGCCATGAAGGTGTTGGCAATGGGGATGTTCAGCTGGGACGCGAAATCGGCGAGATGCTTCCAGGCACGCGCGCGGACAACACCGTTACCGGCCAGAATAATGGGGTTGCGCGCCTCGGAGATGAGCTCGGCGGCGTACTCGACACGTTCGCGCGACGGTTCAGGTGTCTCGGGATGCTTGACCGACAGCGGCAGATCGTCGATGGGCATCTTGGCGATATTTTCCGGAAACTCGATAAAGGTCGCGCCGGTTTTCTCGGTCTGCGCGAGCTTGAAGGCCTTGCGGACAACCTCCGGAATGATATTGGGCGTGAGCAGCCGCGAAGAGTACTTGGTGATCGGCTGGAACATGAGCTCCAGATCCAGCACCTGATGCGACTCCTTGTGCAAGCGGTTGGTACCGGCCTGACCGGCGATGGCAACCAGCGGCGCATGATCCATATTGGCATCGGCGACACCGGTGATCAGATTTGTTGCACCCGGTCCCAGCGTGGCAAGACAGACACCGGCGCGCCCGGTCAGACGGCCGTAGACATCGGCCATGAAGGCCGCACCCTGTTCATGACGGCAGGTTACGAACTGGATACTGGAATCCAGCATGGCATCCATGAGATCGAGGTTTTCCTCGCCGGGTACACCGAAAATGTACTCGACGCCCTCGTTCTCCAGGCACTTTACAAAGAGTTCGGCTGCTTTCATTGAGCGGCGGGAGCGGATACCCGCCGCTCCCTTGCTTTCAGTATAGGTGCGTTAATCACTCCGCCGGTTTACTGGCGAGAGCGGTACGTTCAGCGCTGATCAGTTGTTCGATCACTTTGAACATATTGTCGTTGCCCCCGGCCTCGGTCGCGGTGGTGCGGAATTTCCCATTGATGATGAAGGCAGGCACACCGTTGATGCCGTAACGCTTGGTCATCTCGCGGGCACGATTGACCTTGGCCGCAACGCCAAACGATTTGTAGGCCTGCATGAATTCTTTTTCATCAACGCCTTGCTCGACGAAGAATTTGGCCAGCGCCTGTTCGGTCGAGATACGATTCTTCTTTTCATGAATGGCGTGGAACAGCGGCTCGTGGGTCTTGTCCAACACACCCAGCAATTCAGCCGCGTAATAGGCGCGCGCCAGCAACTCCCAGCGCGGACTCAACACCGCCGGCATGCGCACGAACTCGACATCATCCGGCAGCGCGGCCGTCCACGTCTTCATCGTCGGCTCCAGCTCGGAGCAGTGCGGGCAGCCATACCAGAACAGCTCGACGACCTCGATCTTATCGGCCTGCGCCGTGGGCTGGGGTGCCACCAGCCGTATGTACTGTTTACCCTCGGTGAATTCCTGCGCGGATACAGCAGCGCCCGGAAGCCATGCCGAACCCAGCAAAGCCACGCTGGCGGCAAGAAAGCTTATCTGTAAGAAACGTATCATCACTATCCCTCAATTGTTATTCCGGCCGCGAGCCGCAACCTTTTAATTGGAGTGCGCAATCGCCCCAGGGTTCCCGGCATCATTCTCCCGATCGCCGCGACCGCACATCTTCGCGCGAAACTGTCGGGAACCGCTGATATTCAACCACAGCGACAGCGCCGGGGACAGTGTACACCGTCGCGAAAAACGACGGCCCTGGAAACGCAAAGGGCGGCTTTGCAGCCGCCCTGGATCGACATTCGGCCGCGACAGCCGTTCGGCTGCCGCGGCAGGCTCGCGCCTTACTGCAGACCTTCGATATAGGAGGCAACCGCCTTCATTTCATCATCGGTCATGCGGGAGGCTATGTTCTGCATCATTTTACCGGCGTCATTCATACGCTCACCGGAGCGGAACGCCTTGAGCTGAATGACCGTATAGGCCGCATGCTGACCGGCAAGACGGGGGAAATTGGCCTGCGGATTACCCATGCCATTGGGCGCGTGACAGGCCATGCAGGCGGCGACGCCGGTGGTGGCATTGCCGCCGCGGTAGATGCTCTCACCGGCGTCGACCAGGGCCGGATCGGCCTTGCCGCCCTTGGCGGTCTGGCTGGCGAAAAAGGCGGCGATGTCAGCCATGTCCTCATCGGAGAGGGGGGCGGCCATCGGCGCCATCATGGCGTTCTTGCGCTCGCCGTCCTTGAAGTTTTTCAGCTGCTTGGCAATGTAACCGGCGTGCTGGCCCGCCAGCGTCGGCCAGTCTGGGTTGGCGCTATTGCCGTCGGCACCGTGGCAACTGGCGCAGGCGGCGGCCTTGGCCTTGCCTGCCGTCGCGTTACCGGCGGCGGTCGCGGAGGCCGAGACCAGGGCTGCGGAAACTGAGAAAATTGCTGCTAAAACAAACCGGTTGTTCATGCTGAAACCAACTCCTGTGGCCCGAAGGCAGGACAGAAAGGGAACGTCGAAAACGATCCCGGCCGGGCGACCCGGCGCAGAGAGCCGCCATTTATACCAGTGGCACCCGGCCGGTTCAAGA
>JBFEJM010000203.1:0-4911 GCA_041553175.1 Gammaproteobacteria bacterium
CCGTGGTATAACCCACTTCGGTAAAGCGGATATGTCCCGTTGCATCAACAACGAAAGATGCCGGCACACCGCGCACGCCAAAGCGCCGGGCCAACGTCCCATCCGCATCGCGCAGTACCGGGAAATCCAGCTCGGCTTCGTCCAGATACGCCTGCAGTTCCGCCGCTGACGTCTCTTCGAGCGCTACGGTGATAACACGCCTGTCTTCGGCAATGGCGTTGATACTGCCCTGTTCAAACCGGCATACCGGACACCAGGTCGCCCAGAAGTGCACTAGCACCGGTTGACCGCGCAGCGCCGCAAGATCCACCGGATTCCCCTGCAGATCCACCCCCGCCAGGGCGGGCGCAATACCGCTGGCCACATCCCGTGTCTGATAGAAATGCAGACCGAGCAGCACCAGAACCAACAGCACGGCATCACGCAGCCAACGCCGGTAGCGCGGGCCTGGTCGATTGGCGGAATCGGGCTGATCGCCTTTGGATACGGGTGTTTTTGCGGACTGGTTCACAGTTTGAGGTCTATGGCGCGTTTACTGATGACGATACTTTGACGTCGTTCCGGTTCTCTCACGAACCGTATCTTACAGTAGAGCCACCCAAACAGAGACCCGGCAGCCATCACAATGAATCCGCGCCACCCGCTATTCGCTCTCGCAACGCTGCCGCCGCTCCTGGCGCTGGCGTTGTGTGGCGGCTGCGCGAGCCTGAAGAGCAATTCGGTCGCTTCAGTCGACGGACTCCCCCATCTCAGCCCCGGTCACAATCAGATCATGGCCTGGGTCCCGCAGGACCAGGCACAAACCGGCAGTGTGGCGCGCGCCGTCGCCCATATCGCATTGGTTGAAGCGAAAAAGGCGACCGAGGCCGAACTCTGCGGCGGCAACTGGGTATTTTCCGGCAAGCTCGAGCAGGACGACACGACCGTACTCGCCGCCGCGCCACCCTCCCTGGGCGACTACACCGGGTGGCAGGTTCGCATCAGCTGGAAACCCAGTCTGGCCGAATGCGGCGTCACCCCACTAGATTATTCACGCGCGCTGAGCAGGCACCTGCCGAACTGGATGATGGCCCAGACCGGCCAGCCGCTGGTCCTGTTCCACCAGGGTACCGCTTTGTATCACCAGGACAGCGCCAGCCGGTTCGCCATGGCGCTCAACGCCGCCAAGTAAGCTCCATTCACGCCGACGGCGGCGCCTTATCCAGCAGATCCCTGAGCGTCAATTTATCCAGCACGTCGCAGCGCGTCTGGTTCATTCGTTCGATAACGTCATCGACGGCCGTCACGGGCATGATCCGCTCCTTGCGCAGGAAGCGGCTCTCGTCCGCCGCTCTGACATCGTCCAGCAATTCACTTACCCGAATGGTCGCGATATCCCGTGCCGGCAGAAACTGAGGGGGATCGACATTGGTTTCGGTCAGATAGCCCTGATTGACCAGCGATGTAATGAGACGCTGCAGGGGTGCGATCGGCAGGTCCAGATGCTCGGCAAAATCATCCGCGGTCCAGGCCGGTTTGTTGCGGTGATGATGATCGGCGACCAGATACATGATGATCAGGCTCAGACGTTCCTTCAGCCGATTACTGAGCACAAGACGCACGGGTGTCTGGGTCAGATACTGGGGATGCTGGATATAGAACGCGATCTGTGCACCCAGCAACAGCACCAGCCAGTTGATATACAGCCAGATCAGCAGCAGTACCAGAATCGCGAAGCTGGAATAAATGGCGGCATACTTGGTGGATGACGCAATGAAGGCGGCGAATGCCCAACCGGTACTCTGCCACAGGATACCGGCGACCAACCCGCCGACCGCTGCCGCATGCATTTTCACCCGGGTATTCGGAATAAAGGTGTAAACGAAGGTGAACGCACCGGCGACCAGCAGATACGGCACCAGTCGCGAGACTTCCAGAATCATCGTACCGAACGGCTCGATCTCGACCAGCCGCTGCATCAGGCTGTTGTTCATGACCGAAGCGGTAATGCCCAGGGCGCTGAAGACCAGCACCGGCCCCACCAGAATGACACTCATGTAATTGCTGAAGCGCTGTCCCAGACCGCGCAGGCGCTCTATCCGCCAGACATAATTGAAGGACGCCTCGATTTTCTGCAGCAGGGAAAGGACCGTATAGATGAGCAGTGCCAGACCGACGCTCCCCAGCACACCGACTTTCATGTTGGCGACAAACTCGATGACGTGCCCGGCAACCTCCGCACCTTTCGGACCCAGGGGCTCCATGAATTTGTACAGCAGAGGTTCCAGCTGATTGTAGACACCGAAGCCCTTGAGGACCGAGAAACTGAAAGCCAGCAATGGCACCACCGACAGCAGCGTCGTGTAGACCATGCTCATGGCGCGCAGATTCAGGTCACCGGCCGCCACATCGCGCAACAGCACGAACAGAACGCGCAAGATCCTGACCACACGCCGCCGCGGCATCGGCAACTGACGCAACTCGGTGCCCCAGATAAATCCCAGAATGGTGCCGCGCACCTTCTCAAAGAAGTCGCTCATGCGTTTCCGCCCTTCTCCACCACGTCAGAACAGTGAACCTTACATCCCGATCGAACACAGAACCGCTTGCCTTCGTCGACCACTGCCACTATAAAGCAATTAATTGAAAATAACCGGCCCCGCCGTCGAGACCCATGCCCGCCCACGCCGCAAAAAAGAATCTGATCGAGCGCTTCGATTTCACGCCAGGCCGGATTCTGGCCCGCAAGTACGAAGTCGTGTCGCACCTAGGCCGCGGCTGGGAGGGCGAGGTCTATATGATCCGCGAGCGCGCCACCGGCATCGACCGAGCGGCGAAGTTCTTCTTCCCCCACCGCAATCCGCGCGAGAAGACGGCCACCTTCTACGCCTGCAAACTGCACAAACTGCGCCATTGTCCGATCGTCATCCAGTACCACACCCAGGAGACGATTCTGTATCAGGGGATGCCGATTACCTTTCTGGTCTCCGATTTCGTCGAAGGCGACCTGCTCAGCGAATTCCTGGCCAAACAACCGGGCAAACGGTTGACGGCGTTTCAGGCACTGCATCTGCTCCATGCCCTGTCCGTCGGAATAGAGTGCATCCACCAGATGCGCGAATACCATGGTGACCTGCATTCGGAAAACATCATCGTCCAGCGCTATGGCATCGGCTTCGACCTCAAACTCCTCGACCTGTTTCACTGGGGCGCGCCGCGCAAAGAGAACATCCATGACGACGTGGTCGATCTGATCCGGATTTTCTACGATGCCCTGGGGGGCAAAAAGCACTACGCGCGCCACCCGCCCCAGATCAAAGCCATATGCTGCGGGCTCAAGCGCAGCCTCATCCTGAAGAAGTTCCGCAGCGCAGGCCAGCTCAGAGAGTACCTGGAAAACATTCAATGGGATTGAAAAAACCCATGCCGGTGGTCACGCAACCCGAACTCATCAGCGCCACTGACATGTCCGAACCCGCGGCATTCCGCTTCGCCGGCGGCCAGTTGAGCTACTTCACGACCCGCGCACCGGAAAAACAGACCGATAACGAAGACGCTGTGGGATTGATTCCCTGGGGTGAGGACGGCGGCGTGCTGGTGGTCTGCGATGGCCTGGGCGGTCAACCCGCCGGCGACCAGGCCTCCGGTCTCACACTGAAATGCCTCGCCAAGAGCGTCGCAGCAGTCCCCTACGGTGAATCCGGTCTGCGCGAAGCGATCCTCGACGGCATCGAGAAAGCCAATCAAGCGGTCAGTTCACTCGGTCTGGGTGCTGCAACGACGCTCGCACTGCTTGAGATACAGGGCCCGATGATCCGCCCCTACCATGTCGGCGACTCGATGATTCTGGTCACCGGGCAGCGTGGTCGTATTCGTCTGGCCACGGTGTCGCACTCGCCGATCGGCTATGCGGTGGAGTCCGGATTCCTCGATGCGGAGGAGGCGATGCACCATGAAGAGCGTCATCTGATCTCAAATATGGTCGGCTCGCCCGACATGCGGATCGAAATCGGCGCCCCGCTCGACCTCGCGCGCCGCGACACCGCATTGCTCGCCAGTGACGGTCTGTTCGACAATCTGCACCAGGATGAAATCATCGAGCGCATGCGCTGCGGCCCTATAAAAACAGGGGCGAGCGCGTTGCTGAGGGATTCCCGCGCCCGCATGCTGGCGAGTGCCGCAGACGTGCCGAGCAAGCCGGATGATTTGAGTTTCATCCTGTTCCGTCCCCTGTAAGTTACCCTCGATATATGGCGCGTGACATTATTTTACGTCTGTATCTTTCCTTTTTCGTTAAAGTTTCTATAATCTGATGCCGTTAAGTTGCGCGAACCATTAACTGAGGAGGATTACCTCATGGCAGTAAGAAAGAAGACTGTGAAACGGAAGACTGCGTCCAAGAAGAAGGTAGCAACGAAGAAGAAGGTTGCCGCCAAACGGAAGGTCGCGAAGAAGCGCGTTGCGAAGAAGCGCGTCGCCAAGAAAGGCGGCAAGAAAAAGGCAGCCAAGAAAAAGGTTGCCAAAAAGAAGGCTGGTAAGAAAAAGGCAGCTAAGAAAAGAGTTGCCAAGAAGCGCGTAGCCAAAAAGAAGGCTGGCAAGAAAAAGGCGGCTAAGAAGAAAGTCGCCAAGAAGCGCGTAGCCAAGAAAGGCGGCAAGAAGAAAACCGCCAAGAAGAAAACTGCTAAGAAAAAGACTGCCAAGAAGAAGACCGCTCGCCGTTAGATGAGTGGCTTCGGGCAGCCTTAAAGCCCCCTGTTAGCTTCCACGGCCCGCGCAAGCGGGCCTTTTTTATTCAGTGAGTTACGTGATTCATATGGAGACCGGAGGCTGACTGTACCGCACGCCGGCGGGAACGCATTCAGATACATTCCGGCACGTGCCTGCAGCGTCCAGTGAGATCATCGGTGCAGTTCAATTCAGCGTAATAGGTAA
>JBFEJM010000204.1:0-4864 GCA_041553175.1 Gammaproteobacteria bacterium
GATCTATCTGGTGCTGGCGGCGCAGTTCGAGAGCTGGCGCGATCCTTTCATTATTCTGGTGTCGGTGCCCATGTCGATCGCCGGTGCACTGATCTTCATGACGCTTGGGCTGGCGACCATCAATATCTATACCCAAGTTGGGTTGATCACGCTGATCGGGTTGATCGCCAAGAACGGTATTCTGATTGTGGAGTTCGCCAATCAGTTGCAGATTCATGAAAAGCTCAGCAAGCGCGCCGCCGTCGAAAAGGCCGCGGGTATTCGCCTGCGGCCGATCCTGATGACCACCGTGGCCATGATTGTCGCTATGTTCCCGTTGCTGACCGCGTCCGGTCCCGGTGCGGTGAGTCGTTTCGACATCGGTCTGGTAATTGCGACCGGACTCGGCATCGGTACATTGTTCACGTTGTTCGTGGTGCCGGCGGTCTACCTGTTGCTGGCGCGTGACCACAGCGCACAAGCCGAGGTCGCCAGCGAGGCGACGGCCCTGCCCGAGCCGGACGCGGCACACTGACCGGCCCCGATAATCGCGGGTCGCCGGGGTGGCGCCGTTGTGGCATAATGCGGCCCTCGCACGACCCGTCCCCGCCTTGTTATACGCACTCCGTATCCGACTACACAGGGGCCACCCTGGCGCCAGGCCTTCATTTGGTTTGGCGGTATTGTTTTACAACCTGATGATTTTGGAAGAACAGTCTTGATTACTACCGCAAATATCACCATGCAGTTCGGGGCCAAGCCCCTGTTCGAAAACATCTCGGTCAAGTTCGGCAACGGTAACCGTTACGGTCTGATCGGTGCCAACGGCTGCGGCAAATCGACGCTGATGAAAATCCTCGGCGGCGATCTGGAACCGACGTCCGGCAATGTGTCGGTGGATGCCGATGAACGGGTGGGTAAGCTGCGGCAGGATCAGTTCGCGTTCGAGAAATACAGCGTGCTCGACACGGTCATCATGGGACATGCCGAATTGTGGAAGGTGAAACAGGAGCGTGACCGCATCTATGCGCTGCCGGAGATGTCCGAGGAAGAGGGCATGCAGGTCGCCGATCTGGAAGTCCACTTTGCCGAGCTGGACGGCTATACCGCCGAAGCCCGCGCGGGTGAACTCCTGCTGGGGCTGGATATCCCGGTCGAGCAACATGCAGGCCCGATGAGTGCCATTGCGCCGGACTGGAAGCTGCGTGTGTTGCTGGCGCAGGCACTGTTCGCCGATCCGGATATCATGCTGCTCGACGAGCCGACCAATAACCTGGACATCAATACCATCCGCTGGCTGGAAACCGTGTTGAACGCCCGCAACAGCACCATGATCATTATTTCGCATGATCGCCATTTTCTGAACAGCGTCTGCACGCACATGGCCGATCTGGACTATGGCGAGCTGCGCGTCTATCCCGGCAACTACGATGAGTATATGACTGCGGCCACTCAAGCGCGCGAGCGGCAGTACGCTGACAATGCCAAGAAAAAGGCACAGATCGCGGAACTGCAGACCTTCGTCAGCCGTTTCTCCGCCAACGCTTCCAAGGCCAAGCAGGCCACGTCGCGCGCCAAGCAGATCGACAAGATCAAACTGGAGGAGATCAAGCCCTCCAGTCGGGTCAACCCCTATATCCGTTTCGAACAGGCCAAGAAGCTGTACCGTCTGGCGCTCGAAGTCGACGGTCTGAGTAAGGGCTATGCAGAGGTTCCGCTGTTCCGCAAATTGAACCTGATGGTCGAGGTGGGCGAGCGGATTGCGGTGATCGGTCCCAACGGTATCGGTAAATCCACTTTGCTGCGTACCCTGGTCGGCGATCTCAAGCCGGACAGCGGCACCGTCAAATGGTCTGAAAACGTCGAGATCGGCTATTTCGCGCAGGATCATGCCGCTGACTTTGCGACCGACCTGTCAGTGTTCGACTGGATGGATCATTGGAAACAACCTGGAGACGACGAGCAGGTGATTCGTGGTGTGCTCGGGCGTCTGTTGTTCTCGCAGGATGAGATAAAAAAGCCCGTCAAGGTTATTTCAGGCGGTGAGCAGGGTCGCATGCTGTTCGGCAAACTCATGCTGCAGCGGCCGAATATCCTGGTGATGGACGAACCGACCAACCATCTGGATATGGAATCGATCGAGTCACTCAATACAGCGTTGGAAAACTATCCGGGTACGCTGATCTTCGTCAGCCATGATCGTGAATTCGTGTCTTCATTGGCGACGCGGATTATCGAACTTACCCCGGAAGGCGTCGTCAACTTCAATGGCAGTTATGACGACTACCTGCACAGTCAGGGTGTCGAGGTGTTGGAGAAAACCGGGTCTTGATGTGCGGCTGGATATCGCTGCGGCGTTCTCACGCGTTGACGATCTTTTTTGCCCGCGCCTGCTGGTAGGTGGCGAGGTGTTCGCGGATGCTGATGCCGTAGGTCCCAGCCGGTAGAACGGTACGGATCGAATAAGGCGCGCTGTTTCCATCCGAGCTCTGTTCGGCAAGATTGACCACGCGGGATGGATAATACGGGTTCTTGTTCGCATCCAGCAGCAGATCCACTTTAGGTCGCAGGCGGGAAACCGGATTGACCGAAATCACGATACCGACCTCGCCGCTCATCAGTTCCACCAGGGTTCCCACCGGATAGATGCCTACCGTCTGTATGAACTGCTCCAGCAGTTCGGCATCGAAATCCGTCATGCGCCAGCCATACATTTTTGTCAGCGCTTCGGTTGGTGCCATGCCCTGGTGGTAACAGCGATCACTGGTGATGGCGTCATAGACATCCACGATGGCCACCAGCTTGCCCCAGAACGAAATATCCTCACCGTCCAGTCCCCGCGGATAACCGCTGCCGGCGATGCGTTCGTGGTGCGAGAAGGCTATGTCGGCGATCTGATGGGATAGGCCGTATTTCTGCTCGATAATCTCCCGTCCATGTAAGGGATGGGCCTTCATGAGCATGAACTCATCGTCCGTCAGTTTGTCCGGCTTGTTCAGAACTTCCAGGGGAGTCTTCAGTTTTCCGATATCATGCAGAAGTGCGCCGACGCCGAGCATCTCCATTTGGGTGCGTGGCAGGCCGAGGTGGCGGGCGAACGCGAGCGACAGTATGCAGACATTGATTGAATGTTGAGCAGTATAGGTATCCCATCCCTTGAGCTGGGTCAGACACACGTGTGCGTCGGGATTGCGCAGGATACCGTCGACGGTATCGTTCACAACTTGTTTAACAGCCGGCATATTGATATTGCGGCCATGTTCCACATCGTCGAACAGTTCCTCGATGCAGTGTTGGGTGACGGCGCGGATTTCGTTGGCTGACTTGATCTCTTCCTCGAACGGCGCGGACATTTCGTAGACCAGCCCATGTTTGGCCTGCTGGACTTCAAATGGATTCAACAGCGGACTGGTGCGGTGGGTTACACTCTTTTCGATGTCGACATAGACGGCGTCGCACTGTTCCTTCAAACGGGCGATTTCGTCGGGATTCTGAATGCGGAAACCCTGGAAGAGGAAGGTCGTGCCCAGCCACGGGCGATCGAGTTCGACCACGAACATGCCGAGTTTCAGTTGGTTGACACTGATCAGAACCCTGCCGATGGCCATGCGGTCATGTCCTCGTTAGTGTTCACAGCCGTGTGGGATGGGGCCAGTCCTCTCCAGGTGGCGCGCGCCGAGCCTGGCTGGGGTGCGACGGTGTATATATTTATATAAGGTCGCAGAAAGGTTGTCGGGTCGGATTTTGATTTCTTTATATGTAATATAACTTATTGATAAGGTAATGTATTATTTGGCCGGATGTGATCGGTTTCCAGCCGGTACCGGGGCAATGGGAGCAAATTCATGGATATTGAACTGACATCGCTGCAGGCGCGCGTCATCGGCTGCCTGATTGAAAAGGCGATCACGACCCCGGAACAGTATCCGCTGTCGTTGAATGCGCTGACCAATGCCTGCAATCAGAAAAGCAATCGGGATCCGGTCATGGAGTTGGATGAGGCAACAGTCCGGCAAACCGTCGACGAACTGAGTAAAAAGAAGATGGTCAGCGAAAAGACCGGGTTCGGCAGCCGGGTGCCCAAGTACCATCATCGCTTTTGCAATACCGAGTTCGGTTCGCTGCAACTGTCCGAGCAGGAGCTCGGCATTATCTGTGTTCTATTGCTGCGCGGGGCGCAGACACCCGGGGAGCTGCGTTCACGCGCCGACCGCTTGTGCAAGTTCTCCGACGTTCAGGAAACCGAGGCGGTTCTGAATCACCTGATGACACGGGAAGACGGGCCCTTCGTGGCGCGATTGGCCCGCGAACCCGGTAAACGCGAGTCGCGCTATGTGCATCTTTTCGGCGATAAGCCAGGAGACAGCGATGATCTTCCTTCCGCTCAGCCTTCCCAATCCGTACTGTCGCAGCCTAAAACAGATTTAGATCTGGAAGCGCGGGTTGAAGAGCTGCGCCGAGAGCTCGAGATGTTGAAACAGCGGGTAGAACAACTCGAATCCAGCGGATCGCCGCCGGCGTGAAGCAACAAAAACACGATTTCCGGCCGCCGAGACTCTTAATGGTCGATGCAGACAAGGTAGAATGCCGACTATGACCAGTCCCAATGCTGCCATCGAAGCGAATCTCTATACGACCCTCCAGCGGGTGTTCGGATACAGCACGTTCCGCTCTCACCAGCTGGATATCATCGAAGATCTGATTTCCGGCAATGATGCCTTCGTGCTGATGCCGACCGGCGGAGGTAAATCCCTGTGTTACCAGATGCCCGCGTTGCACCGATCCGGTGTCGGTATCATTGTCTCGCCGCTGATTTCGCTGATGAAGGATCAGGTCGACGCCCTCCTGGCCAACGGTGTCGCGGCAGCGTTTTACAACTCGGCGC
>JBFEJM010000205.1:0-4849 GCA_041553175.1 Gammaproteobacteria bacterium
AGGCCTATCTCAAGGCCCATACCCAGGGCAAACCGCTCGAGCCCGGGCAACTGGATGTCGCCATTGCCGGTGCGGGCGCGACCGGCGTGGAGCTGGCGGCCCAGCTACACAAGGTATCGCGGCTGCTGAATGCCTACGGGCTGGATGAGATCGCACCGGCGCAGATAAAGATCAGCATCATCGAAGCGGCCGACCGCATCCTTCCCGGCCTGCCGCCCGATCTGTCGGAAAAGACCGCGGCCGAACTGCGTCGGCTCAATATTCACCTGATCACGGGTGAACGCGTGGTGGAGGCGACCCGCGACGGCATCAAGACACACACCGGTCGTTTCAATACGGCTCGCATCAAGGTGTGGGCGGCCGGCATCAAGGCACCGGACTTTCTCAAGGACATCGCCGGTCTGGAAACCACCCGCACCAATCAACTCGTGGTCAGGCCAACCTTGCAGACAACCCGCGACGACGACATTTTCGCCCTCGGCGATTGCGCCGCCTGCGCCCTGCCCGACGGCAAAGGCAATGTCCCGCCGCGCGCACAATCCGCCCATCAGCAGGCCAGTCTGCTGTTCAAATCCATTCGCCGGCGTCTGCGCGGCGAATCTCTGCCCGAATACAGATACACCGACTACGGCTCACTGGTCTCGCTCGGCCGCTACAGTACCGTCGGCAATCTCATGGGCAGTATCACCGGCACCGTCATGGTGGAAGGGCTGATGGCGCGGCTGGTGTATCTGTCGCTGTACAAAATGCATCAGCTGGCGCTGTACGGCTATTTCCGCACCGGCATGCTCGGTGTGTCACACCTGTTCCGCTCCAGCGTGCATCCGGAAATCAAACTGCACTGATCAGTGCGATTCCTTCATCAGGCGCAGCAATACCGTGGAGCGTTCCTGCAACGGATAGCGTTCGCCGGTGTTGAAAGTGCGGCGATCGGGGCGTTTGCCATCCGCGTAGCAGGTATCGATTTCGACACCCCAGCGGGCGATATTCACCTGCGTCGGCAGACGGAATGAAACCGGTTTGGTGTCCGCATTAAGCAACAGCAGAAAGGTACTGTCGTAGATCTTGCGTCCGCGTTCGTCGTGCTCCTCGATGGCATCGCCGTGCAGCAGCAGACCCAGGCAACGCGCATAGTGCAGGTTCCATTCCCGATCCGTCATTTCCGTTCCGTCCGGCTGCAGCCACAGAATGTCCTTTACGTTGGCGCCCTTGATATGGCGCCCCTGGAAGAAATGCCGGCGCCGGAATACCGGATGCTCCTTGCGTATGCGAATAAGCCTGCGCACGAATACGAGCAGCTCGCGATCATGCGTGTCGATGTCCCAGTCGACCCAGCTGATTTCGTTGTCCTGGCAGTAGGCATTGTTGTTGCCGCTCTGCGTGCGCCCCATCTCGTCACCCGCCAGCAGCATGGGTACCCCCTGCGACAGGAATAATGTGGTGAGAAAATTGCGCTTCTGCTGTGCGCGTGCCTTGTTGATATTCAGGTTTCTGTCCGCGGGCCCCTCGACGCCCATATTCCAGCTCAGATTGTTGTTCTCGCCATCGCGATTGTCTTCCAGGTTCTCGATGTTGTGCTTGTCGTTGTAGCTGACCAGATCGGTGAGAGTGAAGCCGTCGTGACAGGTGACAAAGTTGATACTCGCATAGGGTCGCCGACCGCTCTGTTCGTACAGATCACTGGAACCGGTGATGCGATAACCCAGCTCACCGATGAGACTGCCCTCTCCCTTCCAGTAGGCGCGCATGGTGTCTCGATAACGCGCGTTCCATTCGGTCCAGCCGATCGGGAAGTTTCCGACCTGATAACCGCCTTCGCCCAGATCCCAGGGCTCGGCAATCAGTTTCACCCGCGACAGCACCGGATCCTGATGCACGATATCGAGGAAGGCGCCGAAGCGGTCGACCGCATGCGTCTCGCGCGCCAGCGTCGGCGCCAGATCGAAACGGAAGCCGTCGACGTGCATTTCCTCCACCCAGTAGCGCAGGCTGTCCATGATCAACTGCAGCACGCGCGGGTGCATCATATTCAGGCTGTTGCCGCAGCCTGTATAGTCCATGTAGTAACGCGGCTCGTCCGGCATCAACCGATAGTAGGCAACGTTATCGATGCCGCGGAAACACAGCGTCGGCCCCAGATTGTTGCCCTCCGCGGTATGGTTGTAGACCACATCCAGAATGACCTCGATGCCATTCGAATGCAGCCTTTTGACCATGGTCTTGAACTCATTGACGTCGCCGCTGGCGGAATAGCCGGCATGCGGAGCGAAGTAACCGAGCGAGTTATAACCCCAGTAGTTGCTCAAGCCGTGCTCGACCAGATGCCGGTCGCTGATGAAGCTGTGCACCGGCATGAGCTCCACCGCGGTGATGCCCAGCTGTTTGAAGTGCTGTATCACCGGCTCGGTGGCGAGCCCGGCATAGGTGCCCTTGTAGGGCGGCGGCACTCCAGGGTGATTGATGGTGAACCCTTTGACATGCAACTCATAGATAACTGTGTCGTGCCAGGGTGTGCGCAGCGGCTGGTCATCGCCCCAGGTGAAGGCGGTATCGATCACGCGTGACTTGGGAACACCGTGGGCGCTGTCGCGCGGATCGGCCAGCAGGTCCTCCGCCTTGTCGCCGATGGTGTAACCGAACAGCACATCGTTCCAGCGCACCTGACCGACAATGTCTTTGGCGTAGGGATCGAGCAGAAGCTTGTTCGGATTGAAACGGTGACCCTTGTTCGGATCGTAGGGACCATGCACCCGGTAACCGTAGAGTTGCCCCGGCCGGGCTTCCGGCAGGTAGCAATGCCAGACCTGATCGGTCTGCCATTCCACGTGGATGCGCGCCGTCTCGCGCCGGCCGCGGTCATCGAACAGGCACAGCTCCACTTTATCCGCGTATTCGGAAAACAGCGCGAAGTTCACGCCCTCGCCGTCCCAGCTGGCACCGAGTGGATAGGGTTGGCCCGGCCAGACCGCAGTCGAAGCCCCGTTCATCCGTTCTGTTTCAGTTGCAGCACCACTGCCGCCAACGGTGGCACGCTGAGCGCGAGCGAATGCGACCGATTCATCCAGGGCAGGTCGTCGGCGAACAGGGCATGACCGCCATTACCCATATTGCTGCCGCCGTACAACTCCGAATCCGAATTGAAAATCTCACGGTACTCGCCCGCCTGCGGCACACCGATGCGATAACCCTGATGCGGCTGCGGCGTGAAATTCACCACCACGATCACGAACTGATCGTCATTGCGGCGCACGAAACTGAGTACGGAATTGTCGGCATCATGACAATCGATCCACTCGAAACCGCGCCAGTCGAACTCGTAATGATGCAGCGCCGGCAGATCCTTGTAGAGCCGGTTCAGATCCTTCACCAGACGCTGTACACCCTGATGATAACCATACTCGAGGACGTACCAGTCGAGCACCTGAGTGCTGTTCCATTCCTGCCCCTGGCCGAATTCCGTGCCCATGAACAGCAGCTTCTTGCCCGGATGACAGTATTGATAGGTGTACAGTGCGCGCAGGTTGGCGAAGCGTTGCCATTCGTCGCCCGGCATCTTGTTGAGCATCGACTGTTTGCCGTGCACGACTTCATCGTGCGAGAACGGCAGCAGGAAGTTTTCGGTAAAGGCATACAGCATGCTGAAGGTCAACTTGCCCTGATGGTAACGCCGGTAGAGCGGGTCCTCGTGCATGTATTCCAGCGTGTCGTTCATCCAGCCCATGTTCCATTTCATGTCGAAGCCCAGACCGCCGGCCCAGGTCGGGCGGCTGACCTGCGGCCAGGAAGTCGATTCCTCGGCGATCATGAGAACACCGGGCTGCTCCTCGTGGGTGACGACATTCAGTTCGCGCACGAAATCCAATGCCTCCAGGTTCTCCCGCCCACCGTACTGATTGGGAATCCATTGCCCCTCTTCGCGGGAGTAGTCGAGATAGAGGATGGACGCCACGGCATCCACGCGCAGACCGTCGACATGCAATTCCTCCAGCCAGAATACGGCGCTGGACAGAAGGAAGTTGCGCACCTCGTTGCGGCCGAAATTGTAGATCAGCGTGGACCAGTCGAGATGCTCGCCCAGCCGCGGATCGGCATGTTCGTACAAAGCGGTGCCGTCGAACCGGGCCAGCCCGTGAGCGTCCTTGGGGAAATGCGCCGGCACCCAGTCGAGCAGCACGCCAATGCCGTTCTGATGGCAGACATCGACAAAGAAGCGGAAGTCGTCGGCGCTGCCGTAGCGGCTGGTCGGTGCGAAATAGCCGGTGGCCTGGTAACCCCAGGACGGATCATAGGGATGCTCGGTAATGGGCAGCAGCTCGATATGAGTGAAGCCCATGTCTTTGACATAGTTCACCAGGCTGTCGGCCAGTTGCCGGTAACTGAGAAATTCGCCTTCCGGGCCGCGCTGCCAGGAACCCAGATGCACCTCATAGACCGACATGGGCGCATGCTGCCAGTCGACCGTGGGCCGCTGTTCCATCCAGGCCTGGTCATTCCAGGCATAGTCGGACGACGCGGCGATAATCGACGCCGTATGCGGTCGCATCTCAAAGGCCTGAGCGTAAGGATCCGACTTGAGAACGATCTCGCCGCTCTCCCGGTTGCGGATCTCGTATTTGTACAGGTTGCCGGGGGCGAGTTCGGGGATGAACAGTTCCCACACGCCACTGCCGCCGCGCACCCACATCGGATGCCGCCGCCCGTCCCATTGATTGAAGTCGCCCACGACACTGACGCGTTCCGCGTTCGGCGCCCACACCGCGAACAGAATACCGCTCACTTCGTCGATGGCGTGCACATGCGCTCCCAGTACGCGATAGGCGTGACGGTGTCTGCCCTCGCTGAACAGGTG
>JBFEJM010000206.1:0-4824 GCA_041553175.1 Gammaproteobacteria bacterium
CGCCGGCCTTTGCCCAGCGACTCGATCAGCAGTGCCAGATTCATGTGAAAGAGGCTGAAGACGGAGAGATGGTCGAAAAGGGTACGGCCTACCTTGCCCCGGGCGGTCGTCAGCTCGGTGTGGTGGATCGGGGCGGTCAGGTTCGAATTCGAATCTATGATGGTGAGCCGAGTCTGCACTATCGGCCGAGCGTCGATCTGGCTTTCAAGTCCGCTGCCGAGGTATATGCCGGTAAAGTTCTTTCGGTCGTACTGACAGGAATGGGGGCTGACGGACGCGAGGGTGCACGCGCCCTGAAGAAATGCGGTGCGATGTTATGGGCGCAGGATGAAGCGAGTTGCGTGATCTACGGCATGCCTGCGGCAATCGTGGAGGCGGATCTCGCTGATCAGATACTGCCGCTGAATTCAATTGGTCGCGAACTCGCGAATATGGTTTAGGTCATCAGGCCCGGATATGGACATCCTCACAATCATAGGAGTGCTGCTCGCCCTAGGCGCCATTATCGGCGGCAACATCCTGGAGGGCGGGCATACGGACTCGCTCATACAGCTGACTGCGTTCGTGATTGTCGGCGGCGGCACCCTCGGCGCGATCATGATCCAGGTGCCGATGAAGATCTTTACCCGTGCCATGCATATGTCGGCGTGGATATTCAAACCGCCGAGCCTGGTGCCGCAGGAAGCGATCGAGAAAATCGTCAACTGGAGCAATATTGCACGGCGCGAAGGTCTGCTTGGTCTGGAGAACATCGCGGACGAAGAAACCGACCTGTTTGCCCGCAAGGGGTTGCAGTTGCTGGTGGATGGCAATGAACCTGAAATCATCCGCGGCATCATGGAGGTCGATCTGGACGCACAGGAATATCGTGATCTGCAGGCGGCCAAGGTGTTCGAAGGCATGGGTGGATACTCGCCTACCATCGGCATTATCGGGGCGGTCATGGGGCTGATTCATGTCATGAACAATCTGGCGGATCCCAAGTTGCTGGGGGCAGGTATCGCGGTGGCGTTCGTAGCGACGATCTACGGTGTCGGTCTGGCAAACCTGCTTTTCCTGCCAATGGCCAACAAACTCAAGAACAGGGTGCATGGACAGACTCGCTTTCGGGAAATGATCCTGGAAGGCGTTATCGCCATTGCCGAAGGGGAAAACCCGCGCAATATCGAAACCAAACTCAACGGTTATCTGCATTGATGTCATGGCGCGCCGAAAACCAGTAGAAGAGCATGAAAATCACGAACGGTGGCTGGTGTCCTATGCGGACTTCATTACATTGCTGTTCGCGTTCTTCGTGGTCATGTATGCGGTTTCGTCGGTCAACGAAGGGAAATACCGCGTGCTGTCCGATTCATTGACCGCGGCTTTCCGCACCCCCACGCGGAGTCTGGACCCGATTCAGATCGGACAGGTGGCGCGGACCATCAGCAGTGGTGAGTTTCCTGTGGATGGCGACCCGACACTCATTGCGTTGCCGATTCCGGTAACGCCCGACGAGATTCCAAATATCGAATCGCCACTGAGCCGATCCGGCCCCGGTATCCCGGAGAACGGTGACGTCCGCGGTTTTGAAGATCCGGGTATCGACGAAATCGCCGATGAGATCACCGCGGCAATGGGTGGTTTGATCAAAGATGATCTGATCGATGTGCGACGCGATGAGCGGTGGCTGGAAGTCGAAATAAAGTCCAGCATTCTCTACCCAAGCGGCAGTGCACGCCTGGCGCCGGCGGCCTTCCCGATGCTTGAGCAACTGGCTGAGATACTGGCGCCGTTTCCGAATCCGATTCATGTCGAGGGATTCACTGACAATGTCCCTATTCACACAGCCACGTTCCTGTCCAATTGGGAGTTGTCCGCTGCGCGTGCCGCCAGCGTAGTGCATCTGTTTACCGACTACGGTGTGGCACCGGAACGGATGGCAGCTATCGGTTACGGGGAATTCAAGCCCATTGCGTCCAATAACACGCCCGAGGGGCGAGCCAAGAATCGGCGCGTGGTACTTGTCATCATGCCGGGTGCCGATCCACGCTGGGAACGTCAGGCGGATACTGTTTCGAATGTGTTGCCCTCAGCCCGCTCCGGGACGGATCAACCATGAACATCTGGGCGGTAGCCAATCAGAAGGGTGGGGTTGGAAAGACCACCACCGCGGTAACCCTGGCCGGTCTGCTGGCAGCGGAAGGTCAACGCACGCTGCTGGTTGATCTCGATCCACACGGTTCGCTCACCACCTATTTCGGATTGGATCCCGACAACATCGATATCTCGGTCTATACGCTGTTCAAGGATCGCGCGGACAAGCGGCCGCGCAGTCATTATCGTGATGTCTTGCGCGCGACGAATTTCGAGAATCTGACATTGCTGCCGGCGGCGACCGCGTTGGCGACACTCGATCGCCAACTGGGCGCACAGGATGGCATGGGTCTGGTCCTGGCGCAGACACTGACCGACCTCAATCCGCATTTTGATCAGGTATTGATCGATTGCCCGCCCATGCTGGGTGTGCTCATGGTCAATGCACTGGCGGCCTGCCACAAACTGCTGATTCCGGTGCAATGCGAATTTCTGGCATTGAAGGGGCTCGAGCGCATGCTGCATACGCTGCAGATGATCAGTCGTGCACGCGGCGGTAACGTACCGAGACTCATTATTCCGACAATGTATGATCGCCGGACACGCGCGTCGAGCGAGGCGTTGCAGGTGTTACGCGAACGCTATGCAAGCGAAGTCTGGGGTTCAGTCGTTCCGGTGGACACCCAGTTCCGCGAGGCCAGCAAGGCGGGGCGTCCATTGTCACTGTGGCAACCGCAGAGTCGCGGTGCACAGGCCTATCTGGCACTGCTTGACCAATTGTTGGAGCGTCCTTCCGCAGTCACCAACACGCCGGAAGATTTTGATGAGCAGGCGACGGCATGAACGAATCCAAAGTCGGTCTCAAGGTGAAAACGGAAACATCGGCTACCGATCTGGCGCTGCTGGATCAGCAACTCGCGCTGGGGGCCTATTTTCAGGCTTTGTTGCGAGCGCCGGAAACCGTCGAGGTGGCGGCCGAGCCGGCTTCGGCAAATCCGGTAGAGGTCCCTGTCGCCCCGGCCGAGGCCGAGCAAGCCGTCATTGCGCCGGCGGTAGTGCTCAATCCCGCGCCTGCAGTGCAGGAACCCGTCGTTGAAGCCGCCGCGGCGGACACAAATTTACCCGACTGGGCAGAGGGGAACTTCCAATGCCTGCTGTTCAAAGTCGCCGGTCTTGCCCTGGCCTTGCCACTGGCGCGGCTCAACGGCGTGCTGCCGTGGGACAGCGAAGCGGTTACCGAAATGCCCAATCATAAACCCTGGTTTTTAGGCTTACGGGAACATCTGGGACATAAGGTAAAGTTGATCGATGTCGCTAACGTAGTGTTGCCGCCGGACCGTTGCGCAAGCCTGGCAGCGCCGGACAGCGGACGTTTGGGCAAGGTGATTCTGATAGGTGATGGACAGTGGGGTCTGGCCTGCGACGATGTCGGCGAGGTCGTCACACTGTCGGTCGAGGCCGTCAAATGGCGGACCAGACGCGGCGGACGCCCCTGGTTGGCCGGTACGGTGATCAAAGAGATGTGCGCACTGATCGACACCGATACCTTTGCCCGAATGCTCGGCAGCAGCGGCCCTGACCGGTCCTGATGCCGAATGCAGTGGCACATTTTATGCTTTCACACTCGGTAGCGGGGCACATGTCCGTAATTTGACGGCTGCTCCCGGAAACACCGGCTCCGGTCGGGTATTTGAACAGTAGAGGCGAGCCATGACCCAAGCGGCACAAGCAAACAGTGATTCCGTCATGCAATGTGTGACCTTCCGTCTTGATGACGAGGTCTACGGTATCAACGTCATGCAGGTACAGGAAGTCCTGCGCGTGACGGAAATTGCGCCGGTTCCGGGCGCGCCCCACTATGTGCTGGGTATCATCAATCTACGCGGTAATGTCGTGACCGTTATCGATACCCGCGAACGTCTTGGCCTCGACAGCCGGGAACGTGACGAGTCCACCCGCATTGTCATCATTGAAGCCGAGAGGCAGGTGGTGGGCATTCTGGTGGATGCCGTGGCCGAGGTGGTCGACCTGCGTGCGTCGGAAATCGAATCCGCACCGAATGTCGGCAACGACGAGAGTTCCAAATATATTCAAGGCGTGTCGTCACGCGACGGCGAACTGCTGATTCTGGTGGATCTCAACAAACTTCTGACTGACGAGGAATGGGCGGAGCTCAGCTCCATGTAGTTCCCTGACGGGGTAATGGCCGGACTCTGGGATATCAAATCACCACCCCCCATATTGCCGGTTCGGCCCGGTGACCCGGTCCGCGATCGCAAGGCACCGCCGAAACGTAAATCAGAGGATGATGCCGCCGAGCGGGAGCCGAACCACGAACAGCAGCAGGACAGCGACGACGGCCCACACATCGACGAGTATGCCTGAGCGACGGGAACAGATGACATTATGGATCCGATCACATCAATATTGAGCGCGCTGGTGATTGTCCTGGCGATCGGACAGATTTATCAGCTGGCCGCAATGCGGCGCCTGCGTCGACAGCTGCATTCCCGCGACGATCAGAATGTTCGCCAACGCGACGATTTCGCCGCATTGTGCAAAGCGTCCATGGGGGCGGGTGACCATCTTCTGCGATTGGAACAGCAGGTGCGGCGTCTGGTCGAACGTCAGGATCAGATCGAAATGAGATCGGTCGGCGATCGTTCCTATACCCAGGCAATCCAGATGGTACAGCGCGGTGCGGACGTATCGGAGTTGGTCGACAATTGCGGCCTGACCCGCGGCGAG
>JBFEJM010000207.1:0-4823 GCA_041553175.1 Gammaproteobacteria bacterium
TCCGGTGTGGCGGAAACCAACCGCGCGCCGTTCGACGTCGCCGAAGGCGAGTCCGAGATCGTCGCCGGTTTCCACGTCGAATATTCCGGCACCACCTTCGCCGTGTTCTTCCTGGCGGAATACGCCAACATGATCCTGATCGCGACCCTGACGGCGACCATGTTCGCCGGCGGCTGGCTGTCGCCGTTCCAGGGTATACCCGGTCTGGAAACCTTGTTCGCCTGGGTGCCCGGCATCTTCTGGCTGCTGGCGAAGATTTCCTTCTTTCTCCTGTTCTTCCTCTGGTTCCGTGCCACCTTCCCGCGCTATCGCTATGACCAGATCATGCGTCTGGGGTGGAAGGTGTTTATTCCGTTAACGATTGTTTGGATCGTGGTCGTCGGTGTGGCGATCATGGCTGAACTTGGCCCCTGGTTCGACTGACAGGAGGGGCAACTTATGAAAGCACTCAAAAGCTATTTCAAAAGTCTGCTGCTGTGGGAACTGCTCAAGGGCATGAGCCTGACCGGGCGCTACCTGTTCTCGCGCAAGATAACAGTGCAGTATCCGGATGAGAAAACGCCGCAGTCGCCGCGTTTCCGCGGGCTGCACGCGCTGCGCCGCTATCCCAATGGCGAGGAACGCTGCATCGCCTGCAAGTTGTGCGAGGCGGTATGCCCGGCGCTGGCGATTACCATTGAAGCGGCCCCGCGTGAGGATGGTACCCGTCGCACCACGCGTTACGACATCGATCTGTTCAAGTGCATCTTCTGCGGCTTCTGCGAGGAGTCCTGTCCGGTCGATTCCATTGTCGAGACGCGCATATACGAATATCACTTCGAAAACCGCGGCGAGCAGATCATGACAAAGGAAAAATTGCTGGCGGTTGGCGACAAGTACGAATCGCAGCTGGCAGCCGATCGGGCGGCGGACGCGGTGTATCGGTAAGTTGTCTAGATCCGAACTTTAACCGCAAAGGACGCGAAGGCGCGCGAAGGAAAGATATTCGAATGATTTTGGTTTGCGATGACATGGAGTTTGGCCACAAAGCAATAGTCTGGCAGCTGCCGGCACCGGGACGGAGTTTCGTCGCTTCGCTCGTAAATGACGAGGTTAGTGAGGCGAATCGAAAAATTGGTGTTTCGTTAAATCGAGCTTTTACTTTGCGCGCCTTCGCGTCCTTTGCGGTAAAAATTGTTTTATTGGGAAAATACTGAACCCATGACATTTGAGAAATTCGTATTCTGGGTGTTTGCGGCGATCCTGGTGTTTGCGGCGTTCCGCGTCATCACCGTGCGCAATCCCGTGCATGCGGCGCTGCATCTGGTGCTGGCGTTCTTCACCAGCGCGGGCCTGTGGCTGCTGATGGAGGCGGAGTTCCTCGCCATCACCCTGGTGCTGGTCTATGTCGGCGCGGTCATGGTGCTGTTCCTCTTCGTGGTGATGATGCTGGACATCAATATCGCCCCGTTGAGAGAGGGCTTCATCCGTTATCTGCCGGTCGGTGCGACCGTCGCCGGCCTCATCATTCTGGAAATGGCGCTGGTGGTGGGTGCGCGCAACTTCGGGCTCGATCAGATGGCGTCGCCGATCGCGCGCCCCGAGGGCTACAGCAACACGCGCGAACTCGGCGGCATGCTGTATACCGATTATGTCTACCCCTTCGAGATCGCGGCGGTCATTCTGCTGGTCGCCATCATCGCCGCCATAGCGCTGACCATGCGCCGGCGTGAGGGCACCAAACATCAGGATCCGTCCAAGCAGGTGCAGGTCAAACGCAACGACCGTCTGCGGATTGTGAAGATGAAAGCGGAGAAGCGCGAATAGAAAGGCAGCTTTTACCGCGAAGGACGCGAAGGCGCGCAAAGGAATGCGAGTCAATGCAGAATGAGGAGAAAATCGGGCGACAGATCATTGGTTGTGCTTTGAAGGTGCATTCGGGCCTGGGGCCCGGCCTGCTGGAAAGCGCATATGAGGTCTGTCTGCTGCACGAGTTGCGTAAGCTTCAGTTTGATGTGAAGCGGCAGCTCCCACTCCCTGTCCAGTATGACGGACTGGAGTTGGATGCGGGTTATCGCATAGATCTGCTGGTGGACGATTGCGTGGTGGTGGAGTTGAAGTCGGTGGAACAGCTATCACCATTGCACGTCAGTCAAGTGCTGACATACCTGAAATTGAGCGGGGCGAAATTGGGGTATTTATTGAACTTCAATGTGCTCCACATGAAGGACGGTATACGAAGGGTTATTTTGAGTAATGGTTTTCTTCGCGCGCCTTCGCGTCCTTTGCGGTAAAAGTTTAGGTTTTTAGGAAACGTATTAAATGATCGCACTGTCGGACTATCTGGTGTTGGGGGCTATTCTGTTCGGGCTGAGCGTGGCCGGGATCTTCCTCAACCGCAAGAACGTCATCATTCTGCTGATGTCGATCGAGCTGATGCTGCTCGCGGTGAACATGAACTTCATCGCGTTCTCGCATTTTCTCGGCGATACCGCCGGGCAGGTGTTCGTGTTCTTTATTCTGACAGTGGCGGCGGCCGAGGCGGCCATCGGCCTCGCCATTCTGGTGGTGCTGTTCCGCAACAAGCGCACCATCAACGTCGACGACCTGGACAGCATGAAGGGGTAGGGCATGGAACTCATCTATCTTGCTATCCCGCTCGCGCCTTTGTTCGGCGCCATCCTTGCCGGCCTGTTCGGTAAGCAGATCGGGCGCTCCGGTGCGCACTGGGTGGCGATTCTTGGCGTAGCAACCTCTTTCGTGCTCTCGCTGCTGGTGTTCAACCACCACGTGCTGGAAGGCGCGCCGGTCTATAACGAATCGGTCTACACCTGGGCCATCTCCGACGGTATCAAGTTCGAGATCGGTTTCCTGATCGACCGCCTGACCGTGTTGATGTTGCTGGTGGTCAGTTTCGTCTCGCTGATGGTGCACATCTACACCATCGGCTACATGCACGATGATCCCGGTTATCAGCGCTTCTTCGCCTATATCGCCCTGTTCACCTTCTCCATGCTCATGCTGGTGATGTCGAACAACTTCCTGCAGCTGTTCTTCGGCTGGGAGGCTGTCGGTCTGGTGTCCTATCTGCTGATCGGTTTCTGGTACACGCGACCGACAGCGATCTTTGCCAACCTGAAGGCGTTCCTGGTCAATCGCGTCGGGGACTTCGGCTTCCTGCTCGGCATCGCGGCGGTGCTGATGTATTTCAACAGCCTCGATTACTGGGATGTGTTCCAGGCCGCGCCGGCCATGACGGATGTGACCATCGAGGTATTCCCGGGCACGGCCTGGTCGCTGATGTCGGTGATCTGCATTCTGCTGTTCATCGGTGCCATGGTTAAATCGGCCCAGGTGCCGCTGCATGTGTGGCTGCCGGATTCCATGGAAGGCCCGACGCCGATCTCCGCGCTGATCCATGCCGCAACGATGGTCACCGCCGGTATCTTCATGGTGGCGCGTATGTCACCGCTGTTCGAGTTGTCCGAAACAGCCTTGAGCTTCGTGCTGGTGATCGGCGCCATCACCGCGCTGTTCATGGGCTTCCTCGGTATCGTGCAGAACGATATTAAGCGCGTGGTTGCCTATTCGACGCTGTCGCAGCTCGGCTATATGACCGTCGCCCTCGGCGCCTCGGCCTATGCCGCTGGCATCTTTCACCTGATGACGCACGCCTTCTTCAAGGCGCTGCTGTTCCTGGGCGCCGGTTCGGTCATTATCGCCATGCATCACGAGCAGGACATTCGCAAAATGGGTGGCCTGCGTAAATACATGCCCATCACCTACTGGACCGCGCTGATCGGTTCGCTGGCCCTGATCGGGTTCCCGGGTCTGGCCGGTTTCTTCTCCAAGGATGCGATCATCGAGGCCGTGCATCATTCCGAGATCGCCGGTTCGGGCTTCGCCTATTTTGCCGTGCTTATCGGCGTGTTCATTACCGCGCTGTACAGCTTCCGCATGTTCTTCCTGGTGTTCCATGGCAAGGAACGCATGGACGAACATACCCGCGAGCACCTGCATGAGACGCCGGCCGTCGTGACCGTGCCGCTGATCCTGCTGGCCATACCATCGGTGGTGGCCGGCTATGTCGTCGGGCCGGTGCTGTTCGGTGAGTATTTCGGTGACGCTATCAAGGTCCTGCCGCAGCACGATGTGTTGGCTCGCTTGGGCGAGGGCTATCATGGCGTGCTCGGCTACATACAGCATGGCGTACTGGCATCGCCCTTCGTGCTGGCGATGGCCGGTCTGTTCACCGCCTGGTTCCTCTATCTGAAGAGGCCGGAGCTGGCCGAATCGATCAAGCAGCGCGCAGGCCTCGTCTATCAGATTCTGATCAACAAATACTATGCCGACGATTTCAATCAGGCGGTGTTCGCCGGCGGTGCGCGCGGCATCGGTCAGTTACTGTGGCGCATCGGTGACGTGCTCATCATCGATGGTCTGATCGTCAACGGCAGCGCCAGGATGGTGGCCTTGTTCTCCGGCGTAGTGCGGCAGGTGCAGACGGGTTATCTGTACACCTATGCCTTCGCCATGATCCTCGGTCTGTTGGCCATGTTGAGCTGGTTACTGTTTTTGCGTTGAGTTTATAGTGACAAATTTTACCGCGAAGGACGCGAAGGCGCGCGAAGGAACAAAAATATTTTATTGGAGACGCATCTGGCCTCAATTCCATTCAGCACTGGAGGACGCAATAGCAGAGCGTATTGCGCCGGATGGTTACAGAAACATCCGGCGCATAACGGCCGCAGGCCTAATGCACCCTACATCGGAAATAACTTCCCTCGCGCGCCTTCGCGTCCTTCGCGGTAAAAATAATCTGTCGCCAAATCAACCCGCCAACA
>JBFEJM010000208.1:0-4820 GCA_041553175.1 Gammaproteobacteria bacterium
ACGCCGGCGGTACACTAGTCCACTTGTTAATGAAACACTAAACCCGCGGCGTGACGCGGGTTTATGTTATCTTCGTCCGGGAATTTTTAATGTGTGTCCCGTCCGTGTTTTCCGTGGCCACCTGAGAAAATGATGGGTTACTGCTGACATGACTGAAGTTGCCAAGATCAATCTGCTGGATTTCGATCGCCAGGGGCTGGAGAACTTCTTCGCCGATTTGGGCGAGAAGCCGTTTCGCGCGCGCCAGATCCTGCAGTGGATCTATCAGCGCAATGTCGACGACTTCGCTGGCATGAGCGATCTCAGCAAGGCGCTGCGCACGCGGTTGTCCGAAATCGCCGAGGTGCGGCCGCCGCAGGTGGCGCTGGATCAGCAGTCCGATGACGGCTCGCGCAAATGGCTGCTGCAGCTGGCCGATGGCAACTGCATCGAAACCGTGTTCATTCCCGCCAGTGACCGCGCCACCCTGTGTGTGTCGTCGCAGGTCGGCTGCGGGCTCAATTGCAGTTTCTGTTCGACCGCGCAGCAGGGCTTCAATCGCAATCTCACCACCGCCGAGATTATCGGTCAGGTGCTGGTGGCCAACCGCCTGCTGGCCGCAAACGGCGGGCCCGAGCGCGCCATCAGCAACGTTGTCATGATGGGTATGGGCGAACCGCTGCTCAATTTCGACAATGTGGTCGGCGCCATGCGGCTGATGCTCGACGATCTCGCCTTCGGTCTGTCCAAGCGTCGGGTGACACTCAGTACCTCGGGGTTGATCCCGGAACTGAACCGTCTGCGTGAGGCCTGTGACGTGGCACTGGCCGTGTCGCTGCATGCGCCCGACAATGCGCTGCGCGATCAGCTTGTGCCCATCAACCGGAAATATCCGATCGAGGACCTGATGGACGCCTGTCGCCGCTACGTCGAAGACGGTACGCGTCGTCGCGTAACCTTTGAATACGTGATGCTGGACGGCGTGAACGACAGCGACGCGCATGCCCGCGCGCTGGTGCGGCTGTTGCGCAACGTGCCGGCCAAGGTGAATCTGATTCCCTTCAATCCGTTCCCGAACACCCGCTATCAGCGCAGTGCGCCGGAACGCATCGCACGGTTTCAACAGATCATTGTCGATGCGGGACTGGTGACTATCACCCGTAAAACGCGCGGCGATGACATCGATGCCGCCTGCGGGCAACTGGCCGGTCAGTTTCATGATCGCACCCGGCGGCGTGTACGCAGCATGAGTGTGGATATACAGGAAATGGATTCATGACAAAGTATGGATTGATCGCCGCCGTTGTTATGTCGGTTCTGCTCAGCGCCTGCAGTCAGACCCCGGTCAAGGAATATCCGCCGGGTCAGAGTCCGGCTGAGATCAATGTTGAATTGGGTCTGAAGTACATGAACGAAGGCATGAAGAATGTCGCGCTGGAGAAATTCCAGAAGGCGCTGGAGCAGAATCCCGACCTGCCGGTCGCGCACAATGCCATCGCGGTTCTGTATGAAAGCCTGGACGAGAAGGACCTGGCGGAAAAACATTTTCGCCGGGCGCTGGCGATCGATTCCAAACAATCGCAGACACACAATAACTATGGCGGATTCCTCTGTAGAAACGATCGCTGGAAGGAAGCCGAGCAGCATTTCGTAAAAGCGGCAAACGATCCCTTGTACGAACAGCCCTACGTCGCCTATACCAATGCGGGAACCTGCGCATTCGGCGCCGGGGAAGCGGCCAAAGCGGAGGAATACTGGCGCAAGGCGCTGCAGTTGAATCCCAAGTTTGCACCCGCATTGTTATACATGGCGCGTTTGAGTGTGCAGCAGGAGGAGTTCCTGAGCGCGCGCGCCTATATCCAGCGCCTGCACGAGGCCGCACGCCCGACGCCGGAAAGCCTGTGGCTGGGTATCCAGACCGAACGGGTATTGGGTGACAAGAACGCCGAATCCAGCTACAGCCTGCTGTTGAGAAACACCTATCCG
Organism: Gammaproteobacteria bacterium; assembly: GCA_041553175.1. Classification (GTDB taxonomy): domain Bacteria; phylum Pseudomonadota; class Gammaproteobacteria; order Thiohalobacterales; family Thiohalobacteraceae; genus JAHJQQ01. The sequence continues at coordinate 1,966 of JBFEJM010000208.1, forward strand.
GATTCGCCGCAGGCCAAGCAGTTAAAAGGTAAATAGGTGGATGAACGATACGCCGGAATCTGAACCACAGACAACGGGGCCGACGCCGGGCGAGATACTGCGCAAGGCGCGCGAGGCGAAGAATCTGTCTGTCGCCGCGATCGCGACGCAGATGAATCTGGATCTGCGTACCGTGGATGCGCTTGAACAGGGTGATCAGAGTCGGCTCCCGGCACCGATTTTCGTGCGCGGTTACCTGCGCAGTTTCGCCCGTCTGGTCGGCGCGTCGGAAGATGCTGTGCTGAGTGCCTATCAGGCTCACGCACCGGCCGAGCCGGCTCCGCGTGCGATCAATATTCCCGCCCGTCGCCGCAGCAGCGTGCGGATACCCGCCATTCCCTGGAAGGCATTGTTTCTGATCCTGGTCCTGATCGGTGTCGTCGGATTGATGATCGAGTTCGGGCCGAACCTGCTGGCGCGCTTCATGGAGCCCGATCGGACCGACGCGCCCGCCACCCTGCCATTGCCGACGCCGGGCGGCGCCCCTGTTGCCGGCGATGCAGCGGGCGAACTGTCGCTGCCCGCACCCGCCGACAGTATGTCGCTGGCCCTGCCGACGCCGACGACTGCCGAACGCTCGCTGCCGGTGGTGGTCGATGAGGTCGAGCCGGAGATTGCTGCGGAAACCGAATTCGCGCCCCAGCCACAGGTGGAGACTGACCGCGCACCGGCGGACATCGCCGATCTGCCGATAGCGCCGTTTGTCCCGTACACAGCGGCAACGGTAACGACGGCTGTGCAACTGCAACTGGAGTTCAGTTTCACCGATGACAGTTGGGTCGAGATTGTCGGCGCTGACCGCCAGCGACTGCTGTACGGTCTGATGCGCAAGGGCGTCAGCCGGACAGTTGCCGGTGTTGCGCCGGTGTCCGTTCTGTTGGGGAATGCCGCAGCCGTGGAGCTGCGGGTGGATGGCCAGTCGTATGACCTGAGTCGTTACAGCCGCGGCAAGGTGGCGCGGTTTACCCTGGACCAGAACTGAATCAACTATGCAAAGCATGCCGGCCGCTGGTCACTGCGCCGCATCGCTTATAGATCATCACTAGAACACGATTACCATGTCCAACACAGCAAAGACCCTGCAGGCCATTCGCGGCATGAATGACATCCTGCCCGACCAGACCGGTGTCTGGCAGGCGGTCGAGACGCGCATACGTACATTGCTGGCGGCCTACGGCTACAGCGAAATTCGCATGCCGGTGCTGGAAAAGACGGAGTTGTTCAAGCGCTCCATCGGCGAGGTGACCGATATCGTCGAGAAGGAGATGTATACCTTTGAGGACCGTAATGGCGACAGCCTGACACTGCGTCCCGAAGGTACCGCCAGTTGCGTGCGTGCCTGTATCGAACACGGACTGCTGTACAACCAGACCCAGCGCCTGTGGTATCTCGGTCCGATGTTCCGGCACGAGCGGCCGCAGAAAGGACGCTACCGGCAGTTCCACCAGATCGGCGTCGAGGCCTTCGGCATGACCGGTCCCGACATCGATGCCGAACTCATCCTGATGACGGCGCGGTTATGGCGGGAGCTGGGTCTGAGCGATGTTCGACTGGAGTTGAATTCACTGGGCAGCAGCGATGCGCGGGCGGCCTATCGCGATATTCTGGTCGACTATTTCACCGAGCATCAGGCGCAGCTCGACGATGACAGTCAGCGCCGGCTGCATACCAATCCGCTGCGCATACTGGACAGCAAGAATCCGGCACTGCAGGACCTGATCGAGGCGGCGCCGAAACTGGCCGAGCATCTGGATACCGCCTCGAAGGACCATTTTGCCGAGCTGTGCGGCATCTTGGACGCCGCCGGTGTCGGCTATAGCATCAATCCACGCTTGGTGCGCGGACTGGACTATTACAGTCAGACGGTTTTTGAATGGGTGACCGACCGGCTGGGCGCGCAGGGGACGGTTTGTGCCGGTGGCCGCTATGACGGTCTGGTCGAGTACCTGGGCGGGCGGGCGACCCCCGCCGTGGGTTTCGCCATGGGACTGGAGCGTCTGATCGCGCTCCTGGCCGAGCTGGGCGCGCAGCCGGCGGCCATGACCGCACACGCCTATCTGGTGCTGGTCGGTGCGGCGGCACAAGCCCGCGGGGCGGTGCTGGGCGAGCGGCTGCGGGATGCTGTGCCTGGTCTGCGCCTGCAGGTAAACTGTGGCGGCGGCAGCTTCAAAAGCCAATTCAAACGGGCCGATCGCAGTGGGGCCGAATGGGCCCTGATTATGGGTGATGATGAAGTTCAGAGCGGTAGTCTCGGTGTGAAACCCCTGCGCGCTGAAGGTGATCAGGCTACCCTGAGCGAGGCGGATGTCGTGATCAAATTGCGCGCGCTGGTCGACCAGCGGACGTAGTGATCTCTTTAAGGTGGAGGAAGGTCGAAGTGGATATTTACAAAACTGAAGATGAACAGGGCGAAGCCGTAAAGAGCTGGCTGCGCCAGAATGGCGCATCGCTGCTGACCGGCCTGTTGCTGGGTTTGTCCGTCCTGTTCGGTATCAAGGCCTGGAACGAGTTCAGCGAGCGCCGCACCGAGCAGGTATCCAACCTCTACATGCAGATGAGCGCGTTGGCATCGAATCAGGACCTGGACGGTGCCACGCAGGCGTTCGACGTCCTGGTGAAGGACCACTCGGGTTCTGAATATACCGTTCTGGCGGCGTTTCAAATGGCCAAACTGCAGATCGACAAGGGCGATCTGACCGCCGCGCGCGCCCATCTGCAATGGGCCTACGATCACGCCGGGAGCGAGGGCTTGAAACACAGTGCACGGTTGCGTCTGGCGCGCCTGCTGCTGGGCAGCGGCGAGACCGCGGCGGCCG
>JBFEJM010000209.1:0-4794 GCA_041553175.1 Gammaproteobacteria bacterium
CGATCGACGGCAAGGGCCCGCTGAACGCGACGCAGACCTCGCCGATCGAAAAGATCGCGCCCGGTGTTATCGCCCGTAAATCGGTCGACCAGCCGGTGCAGACCGGCCTCAAGGCGATCGACTCCATGGTGCCGATCGGCCGTGGCCAGCGCGAGCTGATCATCGGTGACCGTCAGACCGGCAAGACCGCCGTGGCCGTCGACGCCATCATCAATCAGAAAGGCACCGGCGTTAAGTGTATCTACGTCGCGGTCGGCCAGAAGAACTCGTCGATCGCCGCGGTGGTGCGCAAGCTGGAAGAGCACGGTGCGCTGGAGCACACCATTATCGTTGCGGCGGCCGCGGCCGATTCGGCGGCGAAACAGTTCATCGCCCCCTACGCCGGTTGCGCCATGGGCGAATACTTCCGCGACAACGGCGAAGACGCACTGATCGTGTACGACGATCTGACCAAGCAGGCCTGGGCCTACCGTCAGGTATCGTTGCTGCTGCGGCGCCCGCCGGGTCGCGAAGCCTATCCCGGTGACGTGTTCTATCTGCATTCGCGTCTGCTCGAGCGCGCCGCGCGTATCAGCGCCGATGATGTCGAGAAGCGCACCAACGGTCGGGTCAAGGGCAAGACCGGTTCGCTCACCGCGCTGCCGATCATCGAAACCCAGGCCGGTGACGTATCGGCCTTCGTGCCCACCAACGTGATCTCGATCACCGACGGTCAGATCTTCCTCGAGTCCGATCTGTTCAACGCCGGTATTCGTCCCGCCATCAACGCCGGTCTGTCGGTGTCACGTGTCGGTGGTGCGGCGCAGACCAAAATCATCAAGAAGCTCGGTGGCGGTGTGCGTCTGGCGCTGGCCCAGTATCGCGAGCTGGCGGCGTTTGCCCAGTTTGCCTCGGATCTGGACGAGACCACGCGTAAGCAGTTGGAGCGCGGTCAGCGCGTGACCGAACTGATGAAGCAGAAACAGTATGCACCGTTGACGGTCGCGGACATGGCGCTGTCGCTGTTCGCCGCCAACGAAGGCTATCTCGACAATGTCGACATCAAGAAGATTGTCGAATTCGAGGCCGCCATGCATGCCTACGTCAAGTCCAACCACGGCGAATTGATCAGCAAGATCAACGAAACCGCGGACTACAACGACGAGATCGCCGCCGGTCTGCGCAAGGCCGTCGAGGACTTCAAGGCGAACGGAGCCTGGTAAACAACTGAGGGATCGGCGCTCGGGAATCGGGATTCGGAGAACCGCAAGCAGTACGCGGAACTGAGTCTACAGCCTCGAACGCCGACCCCCGAACCCTGGATACTGATAATGGCTGGCGCAAAAGAGATACGCACCAAGATCAAGAGCATCAAGAACACGCAGAAGATCACCAAGGCCATGGAAATGGTTGCGGCGAGCAAGATGCGTAAGGCGCAGGATCGCATGCAGGCATCGCGACCCTATGCCAGAAAGATGCGTGATGTGGTGGCTCACATGGCCACTTCGCACCCGGAATACCGGCATCCCTATCTGATCGAGCGACCGGCCAAGCGGGTCGGCATTATCGTGATCTCGACTGATCGTGGTTTGTGCGGCGGCCTGAACGTGAACATGTTCAAGTCGGTACTGCTCGCGATGAAGGACTGGAACAGTCAGGGTTTCGAAGTTGATGTGGTTGCCTTCGGTTCCAAGGCCACGCAGTTTTTCAAGCGTGTCGGTGGACGCGTCGTTGCCCAGGCCACGCATCTCGGTGATGCGCCCTCGGTGAACGATATGATCGGCAGCATCAAAGTGATGCTGGACGCCTACGATGAAGGCAAGATCGACCGCCTGTACCTGGGCTACACTGACTTTGTGAACACCATGACCCAGCAGCCCTGCATCGAACAGCTGCTGCCGATCATTCCCGATGCAGATGAACGTCTGAAGCATCACTGGGATTATCTGTACGAGCCGGAGGCCAAGCCGGTCATGACCGCGCTGCTGACCCGCTATATCGAGTCGCTGGTCTACCAGGGTGTGGTCGAGAACATCGCCAGTGAACAGGCCGCGCGCATGGTGGCGATGAAATCCGCCACCGACAATGCCGGCAACCTGATCGATGAGCTGCAGCTGATCTACAACAAGGCGCGCCAGGCGGCGATCACGCAGGAGATTTCCGAAATCGTCGGCGGCGCCGCGGCGGTTTGACACAGTATTCGAAGGATCGCGTTAAATGCAATTGGATATGTTTGCCGCCAATGACGCGAAACCTCAAGGCAAAGATACGCAAGTTAAAGAGGACAGCACCATGAGTTCGGGCAACATCGTTGAAATCATCGGCGCCGTGGTTGACGTGGAATTTCCCCGCAACGCGGTCCCGAAGGTCTATGACGCGCTCACAGTCAATGAGGGCGGCTTGACCCTGGAAGTGCAGCAACAGCTGGGTGACGGCATTGTGCGCACCATCGCCATGGGTTCCACCGACGGCTTGAAGCGCGGTCTGGGTGTGGCCAACACCGGCGCCGCCATTTCGGTGCCGGTCGGCATGAAGACCCTCGGTCGAATCATGGACGTGCTGGGCAATCCGGTCGATGACGCCGGCGACATCGGTGCTGAAAGCAAGGCGCCGATTCACCGTGCACCGCCGACCTTTGCCGATCAGGCCGCGACGGTCGAGATTCTCGAAACCGGTATCAAGGTCATCGATCTGATCTGTCCGTTCGCCAAGGGCGGCAAGGTCGGCCTGTTCGGTGGCGCCGGCGTGGGCAAGACCGTGACGCTGATGGAGCTGATCCGCAACATCGCCGCCGAGCACTCGGGCTACTCGGTGTTCGCGGGTGTTGGCGAACGTACCCGTGAAGGCAACGACTTCTATCACGAAATGAAGGAAGGCGGCGTGCTGGACAAAGTGGCGCTGGTCTACGGCCAGATGAACGAGCCACCCGGTAACCGTCTGCGCGTGGCGCTGACCGGTCTGACCATGGCCGAGTTCTTCCGCGACGAAGGCCGCGACGTGCTGTTCTTCGTCGACAACATCTACCGTTATACGCTGGCCGGTACCGAAGTGTCCGCACTGCTCGGCCGTATGCCGTCCGCGGTGGGTTACCAGCCGACGCTGGCCGAGGAAATGGGCGCCCTGCAAGAGCGCATCACCTCCACCAAGACCGGTTCCATTACCTCCATTCAGGCCGTATACGTCCCGGCCGACGACTTGACCGATCCGTCGCCGGCCACGACCTTCGCCCACTTGGATGCGACCCTGGTGTTGTCGCGTAACATCGCCGAGCTGGGTATTTATCCTGCGGTTGATCCGCTCGATTCAACCAGCCGTCAGCTCGATCCGCTGACGGTCGGTAACGAGCATTACGACACCGCGCGCGCGGTGCAGGGTACTCTGCAGCGCTATAAAGAACTGAAGGACATTATCGCGATTCTCGGTATGGACGAACTTTCCGAAGACGACAAGCGTGTCGTCGGTCGCGCGCGTAAGATCCAGCGCTTCCTGTCGCAGCCGTTCTTCGTCGCCGAGGCCTTCACCGGTGCGCCCGGTAAATACGTTACCTTGAAGGACACCATTCGCGGCTTCCAGGGCATCGTCAATGGCGAATACGACCACCTGCCGGAGCAGGCCTTTTACATGGTCGGTACCATTGAAGAGGCGGTCGAGAAGGCCAAGACACTTTAATACAGGGATCGGGGGTCGGCGTTCGGGAATCGGGGAACGAAAAAGTACTACTCCCCGCATCCTGAATCCCGATACCTGACTCTTTGAAAATAGGTTCTATACTATGGCAATGACCATTCACGTCGATATCGTCAGCGCTGAGGCGGAAATTTTTTCCGGCGCGGCGACGATGGTGTTTGCACCGGCCGAAATGGGCGAAGTCGGTATTGCGCCGCGGCATACGCCGATGCTGACACGGCTCAAACCAGGCGAAATTCGCGTGCAGACGGCAGACGGTCCGGAGCAGACGTTCTATGTGACCGGCGGCATGCTGGAAGTGCAGCCGCATGTGATTACGGTCTTGTCGGACACGGCGTTGCGGGCAAAGGATCTTGATGAACAGGCGGCATTGGCGGCGAAGGAACATGCCGAGAAAATGCTGGCGGACAACAAGACCGACATCGACTATGCCAAGGCCCAGGCCGAGCTGGCCGATGCCATTGCTCGACTGCGTACCATCCAGAAGATGCGCCAGGGTCGCTCCTGATACGGGGACGGTGAAGAACGCGAGGGCCAGTATCCGGGTGATACGATAATTCGTAGTTACTCCTTTCCGCCAGCGGCTTCTCACCCACCGGATACCAATGACCGAACACCGCATAGCAGCAAACAAATTCGTCACCCTGACCTACCGCATCGTCGACGAGACCGGCGCAGTGCTGGAGCAGAACGATCTGCCGGTCAGCTATTTGCATGGTGGCCACAGTGACCTGTTCGAGAAAGTCGAACGTGCCTTGGAAGGCAAGACCAGCGGCGACACTGTCGAAGTGACGCTCACACCCGCTGAAGGCTTCGGTGAACACGACCCGAATCTCACCTTCACCGATGACCTCGACAATGTTCCGCCGGAGTTCCGCCACATCGGCGCCGAGGTGGAGATGCAGAACGAACTGGGCGAGGCGCGCGTTTTCGTTGTCACCCGCATCGAGAACGGCAAGCTGACGGTGGACTGCAATCATCCCTTCGCCGGCAAGACGGTTCGCTTTCAGATCAGTATTCAGGATGTTCGCGACGCCACTCCGGCGGAGCTCCGTGACGCGGGTTCTCCCCCCAGCTTCCACTAATTCCCTTTTCCTACAGATCTGTAGGCCGTCGGCTACCGTTGGC
>JBFEJM010000210.1:0-4743 GCA_041553175.1 Gammaproteobacteria bacterium
TATGCCAAGCAGGGTGACAAGGCTGCGGCCAAAACCCACCTGACCACGGCACTGGATCTGGGCGATTTCCCCGGTGCAGCCGAGGCGCGGGAGACGCTTGAGGCGCTGTGAAGCCTTGCTGATGCCGTCCTGTGGTCGGGTGGGCTTACAACCCCCCGCCCGACCATGGTCGGGGTCGCGAATCTGTGGTAATCGAATTAATCGTAATTATTTCCATGGGTTATCCTTTATCCGGGCCGGCTTAATATCGCGAAGTCCCCGGATTGTAAGGAAAACCGACCTACCCCTTGGCGCAACCGCGCCGCTACCTTATATTGGGCGTCCACCTCGCGCTCGCGTACGGCGGTCCAGCAAGCCAACTACCACAAGGAACCGGGACACTGACGCAAGGGAGTGAGTTAGAGGGAGGGGTGGCGTTTGTCGGCAACTTCCGGTTGTCGAGCGAAACTGGGGGCAATGCATGTTGAGCATTGGATTTGTCGGGTACGGCGCAGGCGCTTTGGCTTTTCTGGTGCTGGCGTTGGTACTTCTGACCGGCCAACGCGGCCGTCCACGCAAGCGTATGTTGATGCTCGCCTCGGCGGCGAGCGCGCTGTGGATGAGCGTGGCTGCCTATCAGAGCATCGCGCAAGCCGTCATCTTTGAATCCCAGCTGTTGGAACTCGTGCGTGATCTCGCCTGGATCGCGTTTATCGCGCACTTCCTGGGTTCCGCTTACGGCGATCAAAAAGGTGCCACGCAACGCTTCCGCAGCATTTTCATGCTGACGGGCGCCTTTGTGTTATTGCAGGCGACGCTGACGGCACACAGGTTCTTCTCCGGCGAGGCGGTCATATCCTCCATCGGCATCGATTGGCTGCTGGCAGGCTACCTGCTTATCGCCGTCATGGGGCTGGCAATGGTGGAACAGTTGTTCCGCAATACCCGGCCGGAAATGCGGCGCGGCGTCAAGTATCTCTGTATGGGCCTCGGCGCGATGTTCGCCTACGATTTTTACCTCTACGCCGATGCGCTTCTGTTTCAGCGCGTGGACGGTGCTCTGTGGCAGGCACGCGGATTCGTGAATGCGCTGGTCGTGCCGTTGATCGGTCTGGCGGTCGCGCGCGACGCACACTGGTCGCTGGATATTTTCGTTTCCCGCCGCATCGTGTTCCATACCGCATCCTTGCTGGGCGCCGGTATCTACCTCTTTGCGATGGGTGCGGGTGGGTTCTATGTCCGCAATTACGGCGGCAGCTGGGGTGCCGTCGCACAGGTTATATTCCTGTTCGGTGCGATTCTGGTGTTGGCGGTGCTGCTGTTCTCGGGGCAGTTGCGCGCCAGTCTTCGAGTACTGATCAGCAAGCATTTCTTTCACTACAAATACGACTATCGCGATGAATGGCTGCGCTTCATCGGCACACTGTCATCCGGCGAGCCTGATGCGCGGTTGCGTGAACGCGTGGTCCGGGCCATCGCCGAGATTATCGAGAGCCCCGGTGGCGTGCTCTGGATGCGCCGCGACAGTGGCCGCTTTGAACCGGTCGCCGCCTGGCAGACCGGATTGCCCGAGCAGGCCAGTGAAAGCGCCAGTGCGCCGCTGCCCGAATTCCTCGAACGGCAGGAATGGGTGATCAACCTGGATGAGTATGAACGCGACCGGGAACTGTATGCCGGTCTGGAGCTGCCGGAATGGCTGAGTCATATTCCGCGCGCCTGGTTGATCACACCGCTGATTCTGCATGATCGCCTGATGGGCTTTACTGTCCTCACCCGTTCGCCGGCGCCGCAGCATTTCAATTGGGAGGATTGCGATCTCCTGAAAACCGCCGGACGGCAGGCCGCCAGCCATCTCGCTCAGTTGGAGGCGTCACGCGCGTTGGCGGAAGCCCGACAGTTCGAAATGTGCAACCGGCTCTCAACCTATGTCATGCATGACCTCAAAAATCTGGTGGCGCAATTGTCATTGGTGGTGACCAATGCCGCCAAGCACAAACACAATCCGCAGTTCATGGAAGACGCCATTCGCACGGTCGAGCATTCGGTCGACAAGATGAACCGGCTGATGGCGCATCTGCGCAGCGGCGGCACGGACAATCGTCAGGTTGTCACCGTCGATCTGTGCGAGCTGCTATTCGATGTCGCCAAGACGATGGCCAACGGCCTGCCTGTGCCCAGCGTGGACTGCCAGGCAAAAGGTGTCGGAGCGCGCGCCAACCGCGATCGGTTTGCGGCGATCATCGGACATCTGGTTCGCAATGCGCAGGACGCCACACCCGACGACGGGCGCGTCATCATGCGGTTGTTCAAGGTCGATGATTGGGCGGTCATCGAAGTGCAGGATACCGGCACCGGTATGGATGCCGAATTTATTCGCGAACGGCTGTTCCGGCCCTTTGAAACGACCAAGGGCAAATCCGGGATGGGCATCGGGGTATACGAGACGCGGGAGTTCGTGCGCGCCATGAGTGGGGAAGTCGAAGTTATAAGCCGTGTCGGTGAGGGAACGACCTTCCGCATACGTGTGCCCATTAGCGACGAAAACAAAAATAACGTACAGTTACGCTTGGTAGAAGGCGACGGATATTCGGATGACGGAAGATTCAAGGAAATTGCTGGTCGTTGAAGACGATCCGGGGTTGCAGGCGCAGTTGCGCTGGTGTTTTGAAGGGTATGAGGTCATTGTCGCGGGTGATCGCGAAACCGCGTTGGCCGAACTCAAGAAATATCCCTTTCCCGTTATGACCATGGACCTTGGTCTGCCGCCCGATGCGGGTGGCACCAGCGAAGGTTTCGCCGCGCTCGAACAGATTCTGGCGGAATATCCGCATACCAAAATCATCGTCGTCACCGGCAACAACGAGCGCGAAAACGCGCTCAAGTCTGTGGCGATTGGTGCATACGATTTTTTCCACAAGCCGATCGATTCTGATCTTTTGGGTTTCATTGTCAATCGCGCCTACCGCCTGCACGAACTCGAAAATGAAAACCGTCGGCTGGTCAAAGAGCAGCCTGAATCCCCGCTGGAAGGTGTGCTGACCGGCAGCCCCGAGATGCTGGATGTCTGTCGGACCATCGAGAAGGTCGCGCCGGCCGATGCCACCGTGCTGGTGCTGGGCGAAAGCGGTACCGGCAAGGAACTCATGGCGCGCTCACTTCACGCATTGAGCGGGCACAGTGATGGGCCCTTTGTCGCGATCAATTGCGCGGCGATTCCGGAAACCCTGCTCGAAAGCGAGCTGTTCGGCTATGAAAAGGGTGCCTTTACCGGTGCCGCCAAACAGACCCCCGGCAAGATCGAAACAGCCAGCGGCGGTACTCTGTTCCTGGACGAGGTCGGTGATCTGCCGCTGGCGCTGCAAGCCAAGCTGCTGCGTTTTCTGCAGGAGCGTGTCATCGAACGCGTGGGTGGGCGCAAGGAGATCCCGGTCGATACGCGAGTGGTCTGCGCGACACATAAGGATCTGCAGGTGCAGATTCGCGAGACCCAGTTCCGCGAGGATCTGTATTACCGCATCAGTGAGATCACAGTCCGTATTCCGCCTCTGCGCGAGCGCGTGGGTGATGTGCTGTTGCTGGGGCGGGCCTTTCTCGAACGTTGCAGCCGCAAGCACGGCAACCAGATGCACCGCTTCAGCAAAGACGCGCTGGCGGCACTTGAAGGCTATCACTGGCCCGGTAACGTGCGTGAGTTGGAAAATCGCGTCAAGCGTGCCGTGATCATGGCCGAGCACAAACAGATCACGGCGAAGGATCTGGAACTCGGCGGGGATCCGTCGGTGCAGACCCAGAGCTTTGATTTGCGCGAGGTGCGCGAACAGGCCGAGCGTCAGGCGATCCTGCGTGCGCTCAGTCACGTCGGTGGCAAGATCTCCCAGGCCGCGGAACTGCTGGGTGTGAGTCGGCCGACCATGTACGACCTTATCCGCAAGTACAGTCTGAAGACCTGATCGATCACTTCTATTCCGGCTTCAAACATTCGGCGCAATACGCTTCGCTATTGCGCCCTACCGTTACCCGTAATGCGGTGGATGTATTCCAAAGACATGATTCATTGCACACCAGCCCGTAGCCCGTAGCCCGTAGGGCGCATTAGACCGTAGGTCGTAATGCGCCGAATGTGTTCAATGGGTATGATTGATTGCACACCAAAGCACGCAGAGATCACAAAGAAAAACGTTTTTCACTCGAAAAGACTTTGCGCTCTCTGCGTACTCTGGTGTGAATATGACGTCCGCAGACCTGGCCGAATTCGACGCAATTCCACGTGCGTATAAGCTCAGGGAATGGCCTGCGCGATATGCTGGCTGAACTCCTCGGCGCCCATGTATCCCATCACTCGATAGCGGCTGCGTTCGGCGCCGGTGGAATCGAAGAACAGGATGCTGGGCGGGCCATGCAGTTTGAAATGCTTCAGCAGGGCCTTGTCGGTATCGTCATTGGCGGTGACGTCGGCCTGTAGCACGACGGTGTCACCCAATGCCGCCAGCACCGCCGCATCGCTGAAGGTGTATTTCTCCATGCGGTGACATTCCGTGCACCAGTCGGCGTAGAAATCCAGCATGACGCCCTTGCCCTGAGCGCTGGCCTTGGCGACCGCCTGTTCGAGATCAGTTACCGATTTGATACGCGTGAAATGGATCTCGCGCGGGCCGGATGAAGCCGGCGCGGACGAGGCCAGTGCGGTGCCGCGCAGAGGCTGCAGGACATCGTTGCCGCCCGCCGCGACACCGGCCAGAACCAGAATGCCGTAGACCAGCATAA
>JBFEJM010000211.1:0-4737 GCA_041553175.1 Gammaproteobacteria bacterium
CCGGTGCCGCGACCGCGTTTGACGCAGATGACGTTCTTGGCCTTGTCCGCATCCAGAATCGGCATGCCGTAGATCGGGCTGTTGGGGTCGGTGCGCGCGACCGGATTGACCACGTCGTTGGCGCCGATGACGAGCGCGACGTCGGCCTGCGGAAACTCGGCGTTGATCTCTTCCAGGTCGTAGATCTTGTCGTAGGGTACGCCCGCTTCGGCCAGCAGCACGTTCATATGGCCGGGCATGCGGCCGGCGACCGGATGAATCGCGAACTTGACCGTGACGCCCTTTTCTTCGAGCAGTTTGCAGAACTCCCACACCTTGTGCTGTGCCTGGGCGACAGCCATGCCGTAGCCCGGAACAATGATGACCTTGCTGGCATAGGCCATCATGACGGCGGCATCGCTGGCGTCCACTTCCTTCATGGTGCCGCCGGTATCCACCGCCTCTTCGCCGCCGGTCGCGCCGAAGCCGGAGAACAGCACGTTGCTGATCGGCCGGTTCATGGCCTTGGCCATCAACTGCGTGAGCAGTGTGCCGGCTGAACCCACCACCGTACCGGCGATGATCATCGCGGCATTGCCGAGCACGAAGCCTTCAAAGGCGACGGCGAGACCGGTGAGGGCGTTGTAGAGCGAAATCACCACCGGCATGTCGGCGCCGCCGATAGGCAGGGTCATCATAACGCCGAAGGCCAGTGCCAACGCAAAGAACATGAACAGCGAGAAGCCGCCGATATCGGTCGATGCCATCAGGATAAGTCCGAACAACAGCGCAGCGCCGAACACGATCATGTTGATCTTCTGCTGGCCGGAGAAGATGAAGGACTTCTTCATCAATCCCTGCAGTTTGGCGAACGCGACCATTGAGCCGGAAAAGGCCACCGAGCCGATCAGTGCGCCGAGCACGGCCAGAATCTGGAAGCTGTCGCTCTGAAACTCGCCCTTGAGCAGTTCCACCGCCGCGATCGCGGCCGCCGCGCCGCCGCCCATGCCGTTATAAATGGCGATCATCTGCGGCATGTCGGTCATGGCGACCTTCTTGCCGGTATACCAAGCCGCACCGCCGCCGATCAGAATCGCGAGCATCATCAGGCCGTAGTTGTGCATGTCCGGCCAGAAGAAGGTGGCGAGCGTCGCCACCATCATGCCGGCGCCGGCCCACAGAATGCCCCCGCGCGCGGTGACGGGTGAACTCATGCGCTTGAGGCCGAGAATGAACAACACCGCCGCAGCGAAATAACTCAGCTGGATAAGAATCATTTAGCGGTCCCCTTGCTGCTCTTGAACATCTCGAGCATGCGCTCGGTGACCACATAACCGCCGACGGCGTTGCCGGCCGCCAGCATCACGCCGATGAAGCCAATGAAGCGCTCCAGGTCGGTCTCGGCATGGCCCATGGCCACCATGGCGCCGACCAGCACGATGCCGTGCACGAAGTTCGAACCGGACATCAGCGGCGTGTGCAGAATGACCGGAACGCGCGCGATCACCTCATAGCCGGTGAATGCGGCAAGCATGAAAATATAGAGGGCGGTGAAGCCTTCGATCATGATGATTCTCCTTCGACCAGCGCGCGGGTGGCCGCGTGCTTGATTTCTCCGGCATGGGTCAGCGCGCTGTCGCGGATGACCTCGTCGTCCCAGTCCAGGTTCAGTTCGCCGTCCTTGATCATCGGGCTGAGGAAATTGAGCAGGTTCTTGGCGTACATCTCACTTGCGTGCACCGGCAGCATGCTGGGCACGTTCAGCGGGCCGTAGATGATGACACCGTTATGCACGATCTGTTCGCCGGGTTTGGTCAGCTCACAGTTACCGCCGCCTTCAGCGGCGAGATCGATAATGACGGCGCCTTCTTTCATCTGTTCGACCACAGCCGCAAGGATGATTTTCGGTGACGCGCGGCCGGGGATGGCCGCAGTAGTGATGACGGCATCGGCCTGGGCGATGTGCTTGGCCAGGATATCGGCCTGCTTCTGTTTCTCGTCCTCGGTCAGTTCGCGGGCATAGCCGCCGGTGCCTTCCGCGGCCACACCGGTATCGACGAACTTGGCGCCCAGTGACTGGACCTGTTCCTTGGTTGCGGCACGGACGTCGTAGCCTTCGACCATCGCGCCCAGGCGCTTGGCGGTGGCGATGGCCTGCAACCCGGCCACGCCGGCACCGATGACCAGTACCTTGGACGGGCGGATGGTGCCGGCCGCGGTGGTGAGCATGGGGAAGAAACGACCGCTGCGGTCCGCCGCCATCAGCGCGGCCTTGTAGCCGGCCACGGCGGCCTGCGACGACAGCGCGTCCATACTCTGCGCGCGCGAAATGCGCGGGATAAGTTCCATGGCGAAACTGGTGATTTTGCGGTCGCGCAGTTTGGCGACGCGTTCAGGAGACTTGTGTGGCTGCAGGAAACTGACCACCACAGCGCCTTCCTTGAGGGCATCGATTTCCGCGTCGGTCGGCGGCTGAACCTTGAACAGCACATCGGCCTTGCCCAGCAGCTCGGCTCGATCCGCAATCACTTCCGCGCTGCCATAGGCGCTGTCAACGTTATGGGCAGAGACGCCGGCGCCGGCCTCGATCAATACTTTGCAGCCCAGTTTGCTAAAGCGTTCGGCGACGATCGGGTCCAACGCGACCCGTTGTTCGTCCGCCGTCGTTTCCTTGGGTACGGCCACACTAATAGGCATTCTTCAATTCTCCGCATCCGGCTGGGGTGGTTGCCTGGAAATTCTGCCGCACAGCACGGACATAGCAGTGGCACGGGGACAGGAGGGGGCAGGAAGCCGATGTCGCGATCGGCCGGAAACGCCCGCTATCCGAGCCCGAAAAAGACGCCATGATACCGGAATAGCTGAGGTGATTGAATACGGAATGCAATCAAACGACGCTAACCGGGCATGTGACTGAAAGCGCGAAAGTTACTGATTTATTAAAGTTTACTTTTGTCTGCGTTTCTGACATAAATGCAGGCAGCCGCGGGAGGTTGGAATTGTGTTGAGTCTGAAGCATCAGATTTTGCGCACCGACGCCGCCGGTATGCCGTTGGAATGGGTCAATTACCGGGACGCCGTGCGCCTCTATCACCTGGGACAGGTGGCATACGCCTGTGGGACCACGCTGTTCCGCGTGCACGGGGGATTGAATGCCATCACCGGGCTGCGCAGCTTTATCGATCTGAACTCTATTATCGCCACTTACGGTAATAATCACGCCCTGGCCCGCGCGCGCGACAGCTATGTCCCGCCCCTGAACAATCCGGCCTTATTCAAGCGCGATGCCTATCTCTGTCTCTATTGCGGGACCCGATTCCGTGACAGTGAATTGTCGCGCGATCATGTGACGCCGTTGAGTCAGAAAGGGGTGGATACCTGGAACAACGTCGTGACCGCCTGCAAGCGGTGCAACAATCACAAGGCGGGGCGCCGTCCGGAACAGGCACGAATGGAACTGCTGGCGGTGCCTTTCACACCAACCCATGCCGAATATATCTATCTGCAAGGCAAGCGCGTGCTGGCTGATCAGATGGAGTTCCTGTTGGCGCATTTTCCGCGGCATAGTCCCCTGCATCAGCGCTTGAGCGCCAAGGCCTGATTCGAACCCGTACTCCAGCGGCAGCGCAGTTTTCCTTGCGTGTCTGCATTCAGCTGTAATGGCTGCCGTTCGAATAGACGAATTTATTCAATGGACCTCTGGACCCACATCAGCGACGCTATTTTCAACGCCACCGGTGAGAAAATTCAGGCCGAACGCGGCGCCGTCGGCGGCGGTTGCATCAACCAGGCAATGCGGGTGCAGGGTGAGAAGCGCGATTTCTTTGTCAAACTCAACTCGGCACAGCATGGTGATATGTTCGATGCCGAAGCCATGGGTTTGCAGGAACTCGCGGCGTCCAAGACGCTGCGCGTGCCGCTGGCGATCTGTTGGGGTGTAACAGGGCGCGACGCCTATCTGGTGCTGGAGTATCTGTCTTTCGGGCGCAGCGGCAGCGGTGTTGAGCTCGGCCGGCAATTGGCCGCGATGCACCGAGTGACTCAAGACAACTTCGGCTGGCGGCGCGGAAACACCATCGGCTCGACGCCGCAGGACAATACACCTGACAAAGATTGGATACGTTTCTGGCGGGAGCGTCGGTTGGGATATCAGCTGGCGTTGGCGGCGCGCAATGGCCATGGCGGTGAATTGCAGCGGCAGGGCGAACAGTTGATGGCGCGGTTCGATGCGCTGTTCGACGGTTATCGGCCGCAACCATCGTTGCTTCATGGTGATCTATGGTCGGGCAACTACGGTTACATGGCCGATGGTTCGCCGGTCGTTTTCGATCCAGCCGTCTACTTCGGTGACCGCGAAGCCGATCTTGCCATGACGGAACTGTTCGGTGGGTTTGGCGCTGACTTTTATGCGGCCTATGCTGAGGCGTGGCCGCTGGATGCGGGATATCGGGTCAGGAAAACACTCTACAATCTCTATCACGTTTTGAACCACTTGAATCTGTTTGGTGGCGGTTATCACGGACAGTCTGCAAGTATGATCAAACGCCTTCTGGCTGAGTTGGGTTGATCCGCTCCCGGCTGATCTTATTCCTGGCTGTCGTTCTCTTTGCGTCCTTTACGCACATCGTTAAGCCAGTCCTTCCAGCCGCTGTCATTGGGTGAGATATTGGCGCGTGTTTCGTACATGGATTCAATCTGCACGGCCAGTGCCTGTACCAGCAAGGTATCACGGTTGCGGCGGCAATAACTGTCGAGGCG
>JBFEJM010000212.1:0-4724 GCA_041553175.1 Gammaproteobacteria bacterium
AAGGCAATGCCTAAGATGAAATCCAATCGTGGCGCAGCCAAGCGTTTCAAACGCTCGGCAGGCGGCGGTTTCAAGCGTACGCAGTCGCATCTGCGTCATATCCTCACCAAGAAAAGCAGCAAGCGTAAGCGTCAGCTGGGCAGTCCCGCTCAGGTGCACGATTCCGATGTGGCGGCCGTCCGTCGCATGCTGCCGTACAGCTGAGGAGGTAGACAGATATGGCACGCGTAAAACGTGGTGTGATCGCTCATGCGCGACACAAAAAGATTCTGGACAAGGCCAAGGGCTACTATGGTGCCCGCAGCAAGGTGTTCCGGGTTGCCAAACAGGCTGTCATCAAAGCTGGACAGTATGCGTATCGTGACCGCCGTCAGCGCAAACGTCAGTTCCGCGCGTTGTGGATTGCCCGTATCAACGCCGCTGCGCGTGAGAACGGCATGTCCTACAGCCGGCTGATCAACGGTCTCAAGAAAGCCAACATTGAGATCGACCGCAAGGTGCTGGCCGATCTGGCGGTGTTCGACAAGAACGCCTTCAGCGCCATTGCGGCACAGGCCAAGGCCAACCTGGGCTGATCGCCAGCCGGCGTTTGCCGGCGGGTCGTGCTGAACGCGAGAAGGGGAGGGCTGTCCAGGCCTTCCCCTTTTTTATTTCGGTATATGTCGTAGGATGGGGGCTCGCCGTCATTACCGGGCGTGAAGTATCGGACGATCAGATCGCTGGAGTCCGGACCTCCATCCAATCACAATAACGGGTCTCGGCGCACTGTGCGCTCAGGCGATTGAAGAAAGTCTTCGAATCATGCAACAGGAAATCGAATCGATTACCCGGAATGCGCAGCAGGCTATTGCTGCGGCCACGGAACTCAAGTCATTGGACGAGGTTCGCGTGCAGTATCTGGGTAAGAAGGGTGTTCTGACCGAGCAACTGAAACAGCTCGGGCAACTCGCGCCCGAAGATCGCAAACAGGCGGGGCAATTCATCAATGCCGCCAAGCAACAGGTGCAGACACTGCTCGAAGAGCGACGCGCGACCCTGGAGCAGGAAAGTCTGGCGCGGCGCCTGGCGGAACAATCCATCGATGTGACCTTGCCGGGACGCGGTGAACAACCGGGTGGTCTGCATCCTGTCACCAAGACCCTTGCACGCATCGAGGCGATGTTCGCGACACTGGGATTCGAAGTCGCCCAGGGACCGGAAATCGAAGACGACTACCATAACTTCGAGGCGCTGAACATTCCCGCGCATCACCCGGCGCGCGCGATGCACGACACATTCTATTTCGACGAGCACACCGTGCTCCGCACGCATACATCACCGGTGCAGATCCGTGTCATGGAACATCGCAAGCCACCTTTGCGCATCATCGCGCCGGGGCGTGTATACCGCTGCGATTCCGATCTGACCCACACACCTATGTTTCACCAGGTGGAAGGTCTGCTGGTCGACACCGATGTCAGCTTCGCCGATCTCAAAGGTGTGCTTGACGACTTTCTCAGGAATTTCTTCGAGCGTGATCTGGCGGTGCGGTTCCGGCCCTCCTACTTTCCGTTCACCGAGCCCTCGGCCGAAGTCGACATCGAATGCGTCATGTGCAATGGCAAGGGCTGCCGCGTCTGCAAACAGAGTGGATGGCTGGAGGTGCTGGGATGCGGCATGGTGCACCCCAAGGTGTTCGAACACGTGGGTATCGACAACGAAGAGTATGTTGGCTTTGCGTTCGGGATGGGCGTGGAACGTCTCGCGATGTTGCGGTATGGCGTCAATGATCTGCGGCTGTTTTTTGAAAACGATCTGCGCTTCCTCCGCCAGTTCCGCTGACCTAGCTTTTCGTCGGTGGAATGATTGATGTGAACGGTGCTTAACCGGTAAGTCTCGAAACTCGGAACAGACAAATGAAATTCAGTGAAAAATGGTTGCGCGAGTGGGTCAATCCCGAGATCTCGACGGATGAACTGGTTGCGCAGCTGACCATGGCCGGATTGGAAGTCGATGCCGTCGAACCGGCCGCCGGTGAATTTATCGGTGTGGTCGTGGGGCAGGTGCTGGATGTGCAGCCGCATCCCGATGCGGACAAACTGCGCGTCTGTAAGGTCGATGCTGGCGCCGATCCGTTGCAGATCGTCTGCGGTGCACCGAATGTCGAAGCCGGTATGAAAGTGCCTACAGCGCTGGTTGGCGCGCAGTTGTCGAGTGATTTCAAAATCAAACGGGCGAAGCTGCGCGGCGTCGAATCGAATGGCATGCTGTGTTCGGCGCGGGAACTGGGATTGAGCGAGGATCACCAGGGCCTGATGCGGCTCCCGGAGACGGCGCCGATTGGCGAGGATATCCGTGCCTATCTCAAGTTGGATGATGCCCTGATCGATGTCGATCTGACACCCAACCGCGGTGACTGCCTGGGGATGGCCGGTATCGCGCGGGAAGTCGGTGTGCTCAATCGCTGTCCGGTAACGCATCCTCATATAGAACGGATCGCGTCGACGGGTAGCGACACCTTTGCTGTGCAGGTATCCGCAGCGGATGGGTGTCCGCGCTATCTGGGTCGCGTCATCCGTGGCATAGATCCCGCTGCGCCGACACCGCTGTGGATGCAGGAACGGCTTCGTCGCAGTGGAATGCGCAGTCTCGGTCCTGTCGTGGATGTGACCAATTACATTCTTCTCGAACTGGGTCAGCCCATGCATGCGTTCGATCTGGCCCGGCTTGATGGCCACCTCGAAGTCCGTTATGCAGCGTCGGGAGAGCAGATACGTCTTCTCGATGGACGTGATGTAACACTGGACAGCGAGACGCTGGTCATTGCCGACGCCGCGAAAACGCTCGCCATAGCCGGTGTCATGGGTGGCGAGGGCAGCGGCGTGTCAAATGCGACGCGGGATATCTTCCTGGAATGCGCGTTCTTTTCCCCAGAGGTGATTGCCGGTCGCGCCAGACGTTACGGATTGCAGACGGATTCATCCTACCGGTTTGAACGTGGCGTCGACTTCGAGCTTCAGCAGGTCGCGATGGAGCGCGCAACGAGCCTGTTGGTCGAACTCGTCGGCGGGACGCCGGGACCGATTACAGAAGTCAGCAACGAAGCCAGACTGCCCCAGCGGACGGTGATACGGTTGCGGCGCGAACGTGTGCGTCGACTGCTCGGTATCGAACTCCCGGACAACGAAGTCGAAGATATCCTGCGTCGCCTGGGCGCCACGCTTGCAGCGACACCGTCGGGTTGGGATGTGACGCCACCCTCTTATCGGTTTGATATGGCGATAGAGGCGGATCTGATCGAGGACATCGGGCGTGTCTATGGCTATAACCACCTGCCCAGCGTGCGACCCAAGGCGTCATTGCTGGGGCTGGCGCAACCGGAAGGGCGGATTGGATACGACGCGTGGCGTCAGACGCTGGTACAACGGGGGTATCAGGAGGCGATCACCTACAGCTTTGTAGACCCCAAACTCCAGGCACAGGTTGATCCGGAGCGGGTACCGGTCGCGTTGGCCAATCCAATATCCTCCGAGATGGCGGTGATGCGGACGAGTCTGTGGCCGGGCTTGTTGCGGGCGACCCAATACAACCTTAATCGCCAGCAGGAGCGTATTAGACTATTCGAGTATGGCCTTAATTATATTCAGCAAGATAATGTATTAAAACAGAATATGTATCTCGGAGCTGTGCTCTGTGGCAGCCGGAATACGGAGCAGTGGGGGACGCCCGCCACGGCAACGGATTTCTATGATGGCAAGGCCGATGTCGAAGCGCTGCTGAGTGCCGGCGGCAATCTGGAGGCATACAGTTTTGTGCCGGCCGTGCATTCGAGTCTGCACCCGGGGCAGACCGCGCGTATCGAACGGGACGGGCGTGCCGTGGGTTGGCTGGGTACGCTCCATCCGGAATTGGCGAAAACACTGGAATTGCCGGAAAATACGCTGCTATTCGAGTTGGATGCAACCGTTCTGGGGGCGGGGCGGGTGCCGCATTTTGCCGAGATTTCACGCTTCCCGGCGATCCGTCGCGATCTCGCTTTCGTGGTGAACGAGGATGTCCAGGCCGGCGAAATCTGCGCCGTGGCACGGGCTGCGGCCGGCCCGCTCCTGCGCGATCTGACCCTGTTCGACCTGTATCAGGGTCAAGGAATAGAATCGGGTCGAAAAAGCATCGCTTTAGGCTTGATTCTACAGGATTCGTCACGCACACTACTCGAACAAGACGTGGAGGCGGTACGGGCTCAAGTGGAGACCGCCCTGAACGCTAAATTTGGGGCAACCTTAAGGGAGTAATTGCTTATGGCGCTGACCAAGGCCGAATTGGCCGAAAAACTATTCGAAGAATTGGGGTTGAATAAGCGTGAGGCGAAGGAACTCGTAGAAATGTTCTTCGAGGAAATACGACTGGCGTTGGAATCCGGAAGTCAGGTGAAACTGTCAGGATTCGGAAACTTCGATTTACGTGACAAGAACCGTCGTCCGGGGCGTAACCCCAAGACGGGCGAAGAAATTCCCATTTCGGCAAGGCGCGTTGTCACCTTCCGGCCCGGCCAGAAGCTGAAGTCGAGGGTGGAGGCCTATGCTGGAAGCCAGCAATAACAACGTACTCCCCGCGATTCCGGGCAAGCGGTATTTCACCATTGGTGAAGTAAGCGAACTCTGTGGTGTCAAACCGCATGTGCTGCGCTATTGGGAACAGGAGTTCCCGCAGCTCAAGCCGGTAAAACGCCGTGGCAATCGCCGCTA
>JBFEJM010000213.1:0-4721 GCA_041553175.1 Gammaproteobacteria bacterium
AAGAGTGCGCGGTGTACGGTCGCGAGGGTTTCACCGGTGAGCGCGAACCCAGGACAATCGGTTTCGAGACGATCCGTGCCGGCGACATTGTCGGCGATCACACCGTGATGTTCGCCGGCATCGGCGAGCGGGTCGAGATCACCCACAAGGCCTCCAGTCGCATGACCTTTGCCAAGGGCGCGGTGCGGGCGGCGCATTGGCTGATGGCCCGCGGCACCGGTCTGTACGATATGCAGGATGTGCTCGATCTGCGTGATCGCTGAGAACGTAGGGTGCGTCGGTGCAGCGACGCACCTCGGCCGCGGTGGATGTGGTGCGTCAGGCTTCGCCTCGATACACCCTACGGGCCAAATTCCGCCGCGAACCCGCGTAGACACCCCCGGGCCTATCCGTTAAAATTGTCGACCGGCGGTTACCGAATACCCGGTTGCGCGCATTCGATTCCATGTAAGCGGGACGGCTCGGTTCGGGCCATCCCGCTTTGCACATCTGATACTTGGAGGTCCCCTTGCGGAAGCCGGCCCTGTTGGTCCTGGAAGACGGTAGCACGTTCCGGGGCGAATCCATTGGCGTCGATGGACAGACCACGGGTGAAGTGGTGTTCAACACGGCGATGACGGGTTATCAGGAGATCCTCACCGATCCGTCCTACGCGAAACAGATCGTTACCCTCACCTATCCCCACATCGGCAATGTCGGTGTCAACGAGGAGGATGAGGAATCCAGCCATATCCACAGTGCCGGTCTGGTCGTGCGCGATGTGCCGTTGATTGCCAGCAACTGGCGCAGTCAGGAAACACTTGAGGCCTACCTGCAGCGGCGCAAGATTGTCGGCATCGCCGGCATCGATACCCGCCGTCTGACCCGGGTGCTGCGCGAGAAGGGTGCCCAGAATGGCTGCATCGTCGCCGGCGACACGCTTGACGAAGCGGCGGCGCTGGCGGCGGCGCGCGCCTTCCCCGGACTCAAGGGTATGGATCTGGCCAAAGAGGTCACCACCCACCAGCCGTACGAATGGGCGCAGGGTTCCTGGACGCTGGAAGGCGGTCTGCCGCAGGCCCCGCATCCGATCGCCGAAAAACTGCCGATCCATGTCGTGGCCTATGACTTCGGCGTGAAGCGCAATATTCTGCGCATGCTGGTCGATCGCGGTTGCCGCATTTCCGTGGTCCCGGCGCAGACGCCGGCCAGCGAAGTCATGAAGCTGAAGCCCGATGGCGTGTTTCTGTCCAATGGCCCCGGCGATCCCGAGCCCTGCGACTATGCGATTGCCGCCATCAAGGACATTGCGGCACAGAAGATCCCCCTATTCGGTATCTGCCTCGGTCATCAGCTGCTGTCGCTGGCCAGTGGCGCACGCACGATGAAAATGAAGTTCGGCCATCACGGGGCCAACCATCCGGTGCAGGATCTGGCCAGCAAAGTGGTTATGATCACCAGCCAGAATCACGGTTTCGCCGTCGATGAATCGAGTCTGCCGGCGAACCTCAAGCCGACCCATCGATCGCTGTTCGACGGCACGCTGCAGGGTGTCGAGCGCGCCGATTGCCCGGCCTTCAGTTTTCAGGGGCACCCTGAGGCAAGCCCCGGTCCGCACGATGTGGCGCCGCTGTTCGACCGGTTTATCGACATGATTGCGGACTCAAGGAATCAAAGTCGCTAGGGATTCACCGCTGCGCGCAAAAGGGAAACAACAGCGTTCTTTCTATAACGCCGGTCCCGTGAAGTCGGTACCCGTGCGGTTTGTCCCGACAGAGTTTCAGTTCATCAGAGAGTCCTCGGCGTCCACGGCGCCTTGGCGGTTAAACGGAAAATGCCAAAACGTACCGACATACAGAGCATCCTGATCCTCGGCGCCGGTCCTATCGTGATCGGCCAGGCCTGCGAATTCGACTATTCCGGCGCACAGGCCTGCAAGGCGCTCAGGGAAGAGGGGTTCCGGGTCATCCTGGTGAATTCGAATCCGGCCACGATCATGACCGATCCGGAAATGGCCGACGCGACCTATATCGAACCGGTCGAGTGGCGCACCGTGGCCAAGATCATCGAGGCCGAGAAGCCCGACGCGCTGCTGCCGACCATGGGCGGGCAGACGGCGCTCAATTGCGCGCTGGATCTGGCGCGTGAAGGCGTGCTGGAAAAATTCGGTGTGGAGATGGTCGGCGCGAGCCGCGATGCCATCGACAAGGCCGAGGATCGAGACCGCTTCCGTCAGGCGATGAAGAAGATCGGTCTGTCCATGCCGCGCTCGGCCATTGCCCACAGCATGGAAGAGGCGATCCAGGTCCAGGCGCAGATCGGTTTTCCGACCATCATTCGACCATCCTTCACCATGGGCGGCAGCGGTGGCGGTATCGCCTACAACAAGGAAGAGTTTGTCGAGATCTGCGAGCGCGGGCTGGATCTGTCGCCGACCAACGAGCTGCTGATCGAGGAATCGGCACTGGGCTGGAAAGAATACGAAATGGAGGTGGTGCGCGACCGCAAGGACAACTGCATCATCATCTGCTCGATCGAGAACTTCGATCCGATGGGCATCCATACCGGTGACTCCATCACGGTCGCACCGGCACAGACGCTCACCGACAAGGAATACCAGATCATGCGCGACGCCTCGCTGGCGGTGCTGCGCGAGATCGGTGTGGACACCGGTGGTTCCAATGTGCAGTTCGCCATCAATCCCGCCGACGGCCGCATGATCATCATCGAAATGAACCCGCGCGTGTCGCGTTCCTCGGCACTGGCATCCAAGGCGACCGGTTTCCCGATCGCCAAGATCGCGGCGAAACTCGCCATCGGCTATACGCTGGATGAACTCAAGAACGACATCACCGGTGGCGCCACGCCGGCCTCGTTCGAGCCGTCCATCGACTATGTCGTGACCAAGATTCCGCGCTTCACCTTTGAGAAGTTCCCCCAGGCCGATCCGCGTCTGACCACACAGATGAAATCGGTGGGCGAGGTGATGGCCATTGGCCGCACCTTCCAGGAATCGCTGCACAAGGCATTGCGTGGTCTTGAAATCGGCATCGACGGCTTTGACGAGCGTATCGATCCGGCGACCGATGACGCCCGCGACGTGCTGCGCGCCGAACTCAACGTCGCCGGACCTGAACGCTTCCTGTATGTCGCGGACGCCTTCCGCATGGGCATGACCGTCGACGAGGTGCATCAGTTCACCAGAATCGATCCCTGGTTCCTGGTGCAGATCGAAGAACTCATGGAGCTGGAAGGCGAAGTGCGCACGCGTGGGCATGCCGAAATGGATGCCGATTTCCTGCGTCAGCTCAAACGCAAGGGCTTTTCCGATCGGCGTCTGGCCTTTCTGCTGGGCATGAAGGAAAAGGACGTCCGCGATCTGCGCCGCAAGCTGGGTGTGCGTCCGGTGTACAAGCGGGTCGATACCTGCGCCGCGGAATTCGCAACCAGCACCGCGTACATGTACTCGACCTATGAAGAGGAATGCGAGGCCGAACCCACTCAGCGCGACAAGATTGTGGTGCTGGGCGGCGGGCCCAATCGCATCGGCCAGGGCATCGAGTTCGATTACTGCTGCGTGCATGCCGCGCTGGCCATGCGTGAAGACGGCTATGAGACCATTATGGTCAACTGCAATCCGGAAACCGTGTCGACTGATTACGACACCTCGGATCGCCTGTATTTCGAGCCGCTGACGCTGGAAGACGTGCTGGAAATCATCGACAAGGAAAAGCCCAAAGGTGTGATCGTGCAGTACGGCGGGCAGACGCCGTTGAAACTTGCGCGCGACCTGGAAGCCAATGGCGCACCCATCATCGGTACGTCGCCGGACTCTATCGACCTGGCCGAGGACCGCGAACGCTTCCAGCACATGATCACCAAGCTGGGACTCAAGCAGCCACCCAATCGCACCGCGCGCACGGAAGAGGAAGCGGTGCGACTGGCGGCGGAAATCAATTATCCGCTGGTCGTGCGGCCGTCCTATGTGCTGGGTGGGCGCGCGATGGAAATCGTCTATGCCGAGGAGGATCTGCTGCGCTACATGCGCGAAGCGGTGAAGGTGTCCAATGAGTCGCCGGTGCTGCTGGATCACTTCCTGGATGATGCCGTGGAGGTCGACGTCGATGCCATCTGCGACGGGACCGATGTCCTGATCGGCGGCATCATGGAACATATCGAGCAGGCCGGTGTGCACTCCGGCGATTCGGCCTGCTCGTTGCCGCCTTATACCCTGAGCACCGTGATCCAGGAGCAGCTGCGGGACCAGGTCCGGGCCATGGCGAAAGAACTCAAGGTGGTGGGGCTGATGAATACCCAGTTCGCCATCAAGGGCGAGGAGATCTACGTCATCGAGGTGAATCCGCGTGCCTCGCGCACGGTGCCGTTCGTGTCCAAGGCGACCGGGCTGCCGCTGGCCAAGATCGCCGCGCGCTGCATGGTCGGGCATGGGCTGGCCGCGCAGAAAATAACGAAGGAACGGGTGCCGCCGTTCTTCTCGGTCAAGGAAGCGGTGTTCCCCTTCATCAAGTTCCCGGGTGTGGATCCCCTGTTGGGTCCGGAGATGAAGTCGACCGGTGAGGTCATGGGTGTCGGCCGCAACTTCGGCGAGGCCTTTGGCCGGGCCCAGCTTGGCGCCGGTGTGGTCCTGCCCGCCAACGGCAAGATATTCATCAGCGTGCGGGAGGTCGATCGACCGCTTGCCGTATCCCTGGCCAAGGATTTCATCGACCGCGGTTTCGATG
>JBFEJM010000214.1:0-4721 GCA_041553175.1 Gammaproteobacteria bacterium
ATCGTCAAGGGGCAATTCGAAACAGCGGTGTTGCTGGATGTGGTTCAGCAGCTGATTTAGGGAGGGCGCATGATCCGCATTCTGGTTGTGGACGATTCGACTGTCGTGGCTGATCTGCTGAAAATGATTTTCGAGCAGCAGCCGGATATGCAGGTGATCGGCCACGCCCGCAACGGACGCGAAGCCATTTCGATGACGGCGGATCTGCGGCCCGATGTCGTGACCATGGATATCCGCATGCCCGAATTGGACGGGTTCGGCGCGACGCGTGAGATCATGCATGCGACCCCGACGCCGATCGTGGTGATCAGTTCCAGTGTCAACGATGCGGAATTGCAGACGACATTCCGAGCTATCGAAGAGGGAGCGCTGTGGGTCATCGAGAAGCCGCCCGCCATCGATGCGCCGGGTTTTGAGAGTATCAGGCGCGAGTTGATCGACACTGTTCGCGCCATGTCCGGTGTGCGGGTAATCCGGAAGTATTCGGCCGCGCGCCGGCACGCCGCAGCTGGAATGAAGCGGGACGAACGGTTTGAGTTGGTTGTAGTGGGTGCGTCGACCGGTGGCCCGCAGGCGCTGGCGGAATTGCTGCGGCAGATTCCTGCAGACTTTCCGTTGCCGATCGCGATTGTGCAGCACATATCGATGGGGTTCGTCAGCGGATTGGTCATGTGGTTGCAGAGTCTGACCGGATTGACAGTCAAACTTGCGGAGGCAAATGAGAATCTGCAGGCCGGAGTCGTCTACGTCGCTCCCGACAACCAGCATCTGGAAGTTGCGCGCGCCAACAACAGTTTGCATGCGCGCCTGCGCGCCGGCTCCGGCAACGAAACCTTTTGTCCGGGGGTCAACCCGCTGTTCGAATCGGCGGCCGAGATCTGCGGTGGGACGGCTGTCGGCATACTGATGTCGGGTATGGGCAGTGATGGTTCGATCGGCATGCGAAAAATAAGACGCGCCGGCGGTTATGCGCTGGTGCAGGATCCGACCGATTGCATCGTCGGCAGCATGCCGGAAGCGGCGTTGCGGATCGAGGCTGTGGACGAAGTGTTGGGCAGTGGAGCACTGGGGCCGCGTCTGATCGAGTTGGTTGCGAATGGACGCGCCAACACAGGACATCGAGCATGATGACGCCTTTTTTCAAATTCAGTTCCGTGAGCCCGCTATGAAGGCGCTGGTTGTCGAGGATACCAAGATTTATCAGCAGCTCATCCAGGCCATCATGGATGATCTGAAGATCGAGGCGGATTACGCCGATACCGGCCAGCAAGCCCTCGAAGCCCTCGGTCAGAGCGACTATGAGCTGGTGTGTCTGGATCTGAATCTGCCGGATATGGATGGATTGGAAATATCGCGCAGGCTGCGGAACGATCCACGAACAGAACTGATACCGGTCATTCTGCTGACCGCCGACGATGCCGACGAGACGCTGCGAGACGGCCTGGAAGCCGGCATCACCGAAGTACTGCACAAATCCAATTTTGCTGAACTGCACGGTGCCATCAAGCAGTTGGTCGCGCGCATGCGTGCGCGTGTGAGCGGCCGGGTATTGTATGTCGAAGACAGTCAGACCACGGCACAGCTGACCATTCATCTGTTGACCAAGATGGGGCTGGAAGTGGATCACTTCGTGCGCGCGGACGAAGCGCTGGAGGTATTCAAGCAGCGTCCGTTCGATATTGTCATCACGGATATCGTACTCGAAGGCAATATGAGCGGCGTCGGCCTGCTGCGACGGATTCGTGCCCTTGAAGGTGAGCGCAGCGGGATTCCTGTGCTCGCAGTGTCCGGACTGGACGATACCGCGCGGCGTATCGAAGTGCTGCGGCAGGGCGCCAACGATTATATTCCCAAGCCGGTCATCGAAGAGGAACTGCGGGCACGGGTATCCAATCTGATTACGGCGAAACAATTGCTGGACAAGGTCCGTGAACAGCAGCAGAAGCTGCACGAGATTGCCATCACGGACCAGTTGACCGGTCTGTACAATCGTCATTATCTCGCCGAGACGGCGGTGCAACAGGTTGCGAATGCCCATCGCCATCAGCATCCACTCAGCCTTCTGGTGGTCGATCTCGATCACTTCAAGGCGGTGAACGACACTCACGGCCATGATGTCGGCGACAAGGTTCTGGAGGCGGTCGGTGCCTTGCTGCGGGCCGAGTTGCGCGAGGGCGATGTGCCGACCCGTTTCGGCGGTGAGGAATTCGTGCTGCTGCTGACCGAATGTCCAATGAAGTGTGCGCGGACCAAGGCGGAACAGATTCGTAAGCACATCGAGTCCGCCCAGCCGGCCGGTCTGACCATTACCGCCAGTATCGGTGTCGCGACCCTGAAGCCCGGGACTGACATGTCGTTCGATGAGCTTTTCAAGCTGGCCGATAGTGCTGTCTATGCCGCCAAGCATGGCGGCCGCAACCGGATCTGTCTCGCCGACTGAGCGCAGCCTCTCCGGTCGGTGGCGTAGTGCTGATTTGCTAGGCTGATAGCATGGCCGTACCTGATATCATTCACGCCCCTGTTCGCGATGATCCTGTCCGCTGCGTTATGCCGGCGGAAGGATCACGTTTGCGCTTGCCCGTCCACGACGGCCGCGGCCTCATCCGGTCAACCGTAGCCAAGCGCGCCGGGCTGAGACCCGTGCCGGTGTGCGGGTGGCTCGATGTGACAGCACGCCATGAAATTTCTCTGTGACGAAATGGTGGCCAATCTGGCCCGCTGGCTGCGGGCGGCGGGTTATGACACCGTGCTGGCGCATCAGCGCGCCTCCGATCGTGCCTTGCTTGAACAAGCCTGTGCGGAGGACCGCTGGCTGCTGACCCGCGATCACAAACTGCTGGAGTTCCGCGCCGCCCCGGGCCGGGTACTGCACCTGCGTGGCCGCGGGCTGGAGGCCTGGGTGGAGGAGCTGGGCGGGCGGCTGCCGCTGAACTGGGAGTTCGCGCCGTTCAGCCGTTGCCTGGTGTGCAATTCCCCGCTGCAAAAGGCCGCGGACGACCAGCGCTCGGCGGTGCCGGCCTCGGTCCGGGAGCGCGCCCTCGAACTGTGGCAGTGCCCCGGCTGCCGGCGCCTGTACTGGGCCGGTGGCCATGTTCGGCGGATGCGCGCCCGATTGCATGCATTCCAGGGCAAAGCAGGGGTTTAAGGCCTGCACGCCGGCCTCGGATCGGCTATGATGAGCGCCTTTCGCGCCCCGCCCTGGCGGGGGTGTCCGTACAGCGATGACCCGGCCCGGCCGGGACCGTCAGACAGGGGTTTGGGATGTTCAGCAAAGACATGGCCATTGCCGGTTTCGACCCGGAACTGTGGGCCGCCATCGAGGGCGAGCAGCAGCGTCAGGAAGATCACATCGAGTTGATTGCATCGGAGAACTACGCCAGCCCGCGCGTCATGCAGGCGCAGGGTTCGGTGCTGACCAATAAATACGCCGAAGGCTATCCGGCCAAGCGCTACTACGGCGGCTGCGAGTTCGTGGATATCGCCGAGCAGCTCGCCATCGACCGCGCCAAGCAGCTGTTCGGCGCCGACTATGCGAACGTGCAACCGCATTCCGGATCGCAGGCCAATGCCGCCGTATACATGGCCCTGTGCGAACCCGGCGATACCGTGCTCGGTATGAGTCTCGCCGACGGCGGCCATCTCACCCACGGCTCCAAGGTCAACTTCTCCGGCAAGATCTACAAGGCCGTTCAGTACGGCCTCAACGCCGATACCGGCCTGATCGACTACGATCAGATCCAGAGCATGGCCAAGGAGCACAAGCCGAAGATGATCGTTGCCGGCTTCTCCGCCTATTCCAGAACGATGGACTGGAACATCTTCCGTGAGATAGCCGATTCGGTCGGTGCCTATCTGTTTGTCGACATGGCCCATGTCGCCGGCCTGATCGCCGCCGGGATCTATCCCAGCCCGGTCGCCATCGCCGATGTCACCACCACCACGACCCACAAGACCCTGCGCGGTCCGCGCGGTGGTCTGATCCTGGCCAAGGCCAATCCGGAGATCGAGAAAAAGCTCAACTCGCTGGTGTTCCCCGGCACCCAGGGCGGCCCGCTGATGCACGTGATCGCGGCCAAGGCGGTGGCCTTCAAGGAAGCGCTGGAGCCGGAATTCAAGGACTATCAGAAGCAGGTGCTGGCGAATGCGCGCGCCATGGCGGCGGTGCTGATGGAGCGCGGTTACAAGATCGTTTCCGGCGGCACCGACGATCACCTGTTCCTGGTCGATCTGATCGACAAGGGCATCACCGGCAAGGCCGCCGATGCGGCACTGGGCAATGCCTATATCACTGTCAACAAGAACGCGGTGCCGAATGACCCGCAGTCGCCGTTTGTCACCAGCGGTATCCGCATCGGTACACCGGCCATGACCACGCGCGGTTTCAAGGAGGCCGAATCCAAGCAGCTCGCCGGCTGGATCTGCGACATTCTCGACGATGTCGAGAACACGGGCGTGCAGGACAAGGTGCGCGCGCAGGTGCTGGAGCTGTGCCGGCGTTTCCCGGTGTACCAACGATGAAAGCTGAACAGGTCTCGAGGATGGGCGCGTGCGCATGGCGCCGATCCTCCGTTCCCGTCACTTGAATGATTAAAGCTTATGCACTGTCCCTTTTGCGGCGCTGAAGAAACCAAGGTGATCGATTCGCGGCTGGCGGGCGAGGGCGTGCAGGTTCGGCGGCGCCGGGAATGTCTGAGTTGCGGCGAGCGCTTCACCACCTTTGA
>JBFEJM010000215.1:0-4716 GCA_041553175.1 Gammaproteobacteria bacterium
GAAATTCACCGCCGAAACCACTTCGCCCTGCTCGGCCTCGGCGCACACGGCGCGTACCTGATCATCCTCCAGCCCCAGAATGGCGGCCATCGCACCGACACCGACCGGCACGGCGTCCTGCATGCGGCGACCACGCTCGGCCACCAGCCGTATACCGTCGGTGAAACTGAGGCTGCCGGCGCAGACCAGCGCAGTGTATTCACCCAGACTGTGGCCGGCCATGAAGGCCGGTTGCGGACCGCCGAGTTTTTCCCATACCCGCCATACCGCGACGCCTGCGGCCAGCATGGCCGGCTGGGTACGATCGGTCTGATTGAGATCCTCCACCGGACCGTTCTGCGTCAGCGCCCACAGGTCATAACCGAGCACCTCGGAGGCTTCGGCAAACGTGGCTTGAACCTCGGCATGGGCACTGGCCAGGTCGGCCAGCATACCGACTGATTGCGAGCCCTGGCCGGGAAAGACGATTGCGAGTTGTTTGTTCATGCTGCGAACTTCAAGTTAGATTGAAAAAATATTTCGACACAAACGTTCCTTGGGCACGCAAGGCAACCAAGCGTAGGGCGCAATGAGCAACGCGAATTGCGCCGAATGTTTATGTGCCCGCGTTCCCGAACGATTCTTGAACCCATTTGGCGCATTAAGGCCTGCGGCCTAATGCGCCCTGCACAACAATGCTATTCTTCGCGCGCCTGAGGCAGCTTCGCATTGACTGCATTCAAAACTTCAACAATGCCGAGCCCCAGGTGAAGCCGCCGCCAAAGGCCTCCAGCAGCAGCGTCTCGCCGCGTTGGATACGCCCGTCACGCACAGCGACGTCCAGTGCCAGCGGCACCGAAGCGGCCGACGTATTGCCGTGCTGGTCGACCGTAATCACGACATGATCCGAGTTCAGTTTAAGCTTCTTGGCCGTCGCCTGGATGATGCGGATATTCGCCTGGTGCGGAATCAGCCAATCGACGTCCGACTTCTTCATATGATTGGCAGCCAGCGTTTCGTCGACGATACGGCCCAAGGTATTCACCGCCACCTTGAACACTTCATTGCCTTTCATTTCGATGAACGCTTCGCCGCTCTGCAGCTTGTCGTATCCCTGCGAGACACCCGCCGGTACCGTGAGCAGATTTTCGTAGGCTCCATCGGCATGCAGATGCGTCGACAGGATACCCGGCTCTTTGCTGGCCTCGAGAATGACCGCGCCCGCCCCATCACCGAAAAGGACTGAGGTGCCGCGATCGCGCCAGTCGACAATGCGCGACAGCGTCTCCGCACCCACGACCAGCGCACACTTGGCCGATCCCGTACGGATGAATTTGTCGGCGACGCCCAGGGCGTACACGAACCCGGTGCAGACGGCCTGAATGTCGAAGGCCGCGCAGCCATGCACATCGAGTCGCTGCTGCAGCAGACACGCGGTGCTGGGGAAAATCCGATCGGGGGTGGTGGTGGCGACGATAATGAGATCGATGTCCGCGGCCTTGCGACCGGCCGCCTCCAAGGCATGCCGGGCGGCCTGCTCGGCGAGGTCGCAAGTGGTCTCACCCTCGGCGGCGATATGACGTTTCTCTATGCCGGTACGCTCGCGGATCCATTGGTCGCTGGTCTCGACCATTTTTTCCAGGTCGTGATTGGTCAGGATCTTTTCCGGCAGATAACCGCCGGTGCCTGTGATTCGTGCGTACATCAATCCGGGCGCCTTTCAGTCAGCAGTGCTTCCAACAGATGATCGATCCGTTCCGGTACCGCCTTCTGCACCTCGAGCGCGGCAACATTGATCGCGTTTTCGAACGCCAGCGCATCGGCTCCGCCGTGACTCTTGATGGCGATGCCGCGCAGGCCCAACAGGCTCGCACCATTGTACCGGCGCGGATCGATGCGTTTGCGGAACGCTCGCAACACCGGCAACGCAATCAGCCCCGCCAGTTTCGTGAGCGGGTTGCGACGGAACTCCTCGCGCATGTAGTGGGAGATCATTTTGGCGACCCCTTCGGTGGTCTTCAAGGCCACATTTCCCACGAAGCCGTCGCACACCACCACATCCACGCCACCGGTGTAGACGTCATCGCCTTCCACGAAGCCGATATAGTTCAGTGAACTATCCGCCAACAGGCGCGCCGCTTCTTTGACCTGGTCGTTACCTTTGATCTCTTCTTCGCCGATGTTCAGCAAGCCCACACGCGGCGACTCCAGTCCGTGTACGGCGCTGGCGAGGACCGAACCCATGACCGCAAACTGAAACAGATGCTCGGCGCTGCAGTCGACATTCGCGCCCAGATCGAGCACTTCGGTGAAGCCTTCGATACTGGGAATGGCGGATGAAATCGCCGGCCGGTCGATGCCGGGCAGGGTTTTCAGGACATAGCGCGCAGTGGCCATCAGCGCACCGGTGTTGCCGGCGCTGATGCAGGCCTGCGCCCGCCCCTCTTTGACCAGATTGATCGCAACCCGCATGGAGGAGTCTTTCTTGAGACGCAGCGCCCGCGACGGCGGCTCGTCCATATCGACAACCTGAGAGGCATGCTGGATGCTCAGCCTGGTGTCGTCCGGCACACGGCCCGCCTGAGTCAGCCGGGCCTCGATCTGCGCCTGGTCACCGACCAGAATCAGGTGAACATCATTTCGATGTGCGAGGGTATTGAGCGCGGCCGGTACAACGGTATCGATTCCGTGATCGCCGCCCATTGCATCCAGCGCGATGGTGATGTCTGCGCTCATTTCCGGTCCGTTGTCGCCAATGATCAGTAATTCGTTGGACGGAACAAAAACAAACACCGCTGCGTCGAGCCGGTCACACCGACCCGTCGCAGCGGTGATTGTCAGATCTTGAGATCAGTCCTCGTTGCGGGACAGGACCTTGCGACCACGGTAGTAGCCGTCAGGGCTGATATGGTGGCGCAGATGCGTCTCGCCCGTGGTCGGCTCGATAGAGACCGTGGGGCTCGAGAGATGGTCGTGTGCACGCCGCATGTCGCGCTTGGAGGAAGACTTTCGATTCTGTTGAACGGCCATGGCCTGTGACTCCTAAAAACAATAGACTTCAGTTACGCTTCAAACTTTCCAATACTGCAAACGGGTTCGGCTTTTCGTCCGCTTCGATCGCTGCTTCAGCTTCATCGAAGTGCGGCAATGTGCAGTCGTCATCTTCCGCATGCTGCGGGAAATTCGGTAACGCCAGCAACAGCTCATCTTCGACCACATCCCGCACCGAGATACGGTCATCATCTATCAGCAGGGGTTCATACTGCTCGCCCAGCCGCTGCACCTGAACTTCGTTCGCGACCGGCGCCAGAGTAAACTCCAGTTGCACCGGCCAATCCAGTTTGCCCAGACAACGCTGACAGACCAGATGCAATACCCCGCTGACTTCGCCTTGCACGATCGCGATGCCGCCTGCATCGCGTCCGGTGAACAACCTGACATCGAATTCAGGAACGTCGGCGTCGTACAGCAGCACAGCAAGCCTTTGCATCCCGACTATCGACAGCGGTCCGCGATAGTCGCGACCCGTGTTGGCCAGGGATGCCGGGTCCAGATATTCCGGCAGCCGATCTCGCATAAGCCGCGCATCATAACCATTACAAGCATTTGTGTCAAAACAAAAAATCAAGGTTTTTCACCGGCCGGTGCAAACCCTCACGACGGTTGACAGTCGGCCCAATATTCCGTAGAAGTTGAGTGCATTCCGACCGCTAACTGCTTGCCGATCCGGGCCTTAGGAACCACTGCCTGGATTGGCCCGAGGCCAGCCCTTGATCAAAAAAATTCTGATCGCCAATCGCGGTGAAATCGCTGTGCGCATTGTCCGGGCCTGCCGGGAAATGGGCATCCGCTCGGTGGCGATATTCACTGATGCCGACCGCCACGCGCTGCATGTCAAGAAAGCGGACGAGGCCTACAACATCGGCCCGGATTCGGTGGCGGGCTACCTCAATGCCCATCGAATCGTGAATTTGGCCGTGGCCACCGGCTGCGACGCGCTCCATCCGGGCTATGGTTTTCTGTCCGAAAATCCGCAGTTGGCGGAAATATGCGCCCGCCGGAACGTCCGCTTCATCGGCCCCAGCGCCCAGGTCATCAAGAGCATGGGTGACAAGATCGAGGCACGCCGCTCGATGCAGGCGGCCGGCGTACCTGTGGTGCCGGGCAGTGATTCCAATCTCTCCGGCCTCGACGAGGCTGTCGCGCTGGCTGATCAGATCGGTTATCCGGTCATGCTCAAGGCCACCTCCGGCGGGGGTGGCCGGGGTATCCGCCGCTGCAATGATGAACCCGCCCTGCGCCGCAACTACGACCGTGTACTGTCCGAGGCGACCAAGGCGTTCGGCTGTGCCGACATCTTCCTGGAGAAATGTGTCGAATTCCCGCGTCATATCGAGATGCAGGTGCTGGCCGACAGCCAGGGCAATGTCATCCATCTGTACGAGCGCGACTGCTCCATTCAGCGCCGGCACCAGAAACTGATCGAGATCGCGCCGTCACCGCAACTGAACGATGACCAGCGCGCGCTGCTGGGTGACTACGCCGTGCGTGCCGCACAGGCGGTGGGCTATGAAAATGCCGGTACGGTGGAATTCCTCATGGCCGCGGACGGCGAATTCTACTTCATGGAAATGAACACACGGTTGCAGGTGGAACATACCGTAACCGAGGCGATCACCGGCATCGACATCGTGCAGGAGCAGATCCGCATTGCCTCCGGTCTGCCGCTGCAATACC
>JBFEJM010000216.1:0-4711 GCA_041553175.1 Gammaproteobacteria bacterium
GCCGTACATCGTGGTGTACATGAACAAGGCCGACATGGTCGATGACGCCGAGCTGCTGGAGCTGGTCGAGATGGAAATCCGCGATCTGCTGAGTTCCTACGACTTCCCGGGCGACGACACCCCGATCGTGACCGGTTCGGCGCTCAAAGCGCTGGAAGGCGACACCAGCGACATCGGTGTGCCCTCGATCGAGAAACTGATTGCGGCGCTGGACAGCTACATTCCGGAGCCGGAGCGTGCGATTGACGGCGCGTTCCTGATGCCGATCGAGGACGTGTTCTCGATTTCGGGCCGCGGCACGGTGGTGACGGGTCGTATCGAGCGCGGGATTGTGAAGGTGGGCGAGGAAGTCGAGATTGTCGGCATTCGTCCGACCAGCAAGACGACGGTGACCGGCGTGGAGATGTTCCGCAAGCTGCTGGATCAGGGTCAGGCGGGTGACAACGTGGGCGTACTGCTGCGTGGCACCAAGCGTGACGAGGTTGAGCGCGGCCAGGTGCTGTGCAAGCCGGGCACGATCAAGCCGCACACCAAGTTTGAAGCCGAGGTGTATGTGCTGTCGAAGGATGAGGGTGGTCGTCATACGCCGTTTTTCAACGGGTATCGTCCGCAGTTTTACTTCCGGACGACGGACGTGACGGGTGCCTGCGATCTGCCGGAAGGGATCGAGATGGTGATGCCGGGTGACAACGTGAAGATGACGGTGTCGCTGATTGCGCCGATTGCGATGGAAGAAGGACTGCGTTTTGCGATTCGCGAAGGTGGCCGTACCGTCGGCGCCGGCGTGGTTGCGAAGATTATTGAATAAGTGAGAAGGGGTCGGCGCTCGAGGATAAGGGAAACAAAACCCCGACCCCCGAACACCGACTCCCGATCCCTGATTTTTAGGCCAGTAGCTCAATTGGCAGAGCGGCGGTCTCCAAAACCGCAGGTTGGGGGTTCGATTCCCTCCTGGCCTGCCATATATATCGGAGAGGCGGGTTACAAGAGACAGGATGCAGGCTATATCCGTTCGCTGTTGAAAGCAGTGCCCGGTCGCTTGAATCTTGTAGCGCGTATCTAGGTAAAGATGAACTCGAAGGTCGAGACACAAGGGTCAGGATTGGATACCGCAAAGTTGGCTGTGGCTGTCGTCATATTGGTTGCCGCGGTGGTTGCGTTCTATTTCTTCTCCGACCACTCACTGTTATTGCGGGTGCTGGGCCTGTTGGCCGCGGCAGGCATTGCGTTGTTTGTGGTTGCCCAGACTGCGCTGGGTGGCCGGATGATCGGGTTTGCCGGCGATGCCCGCACCGAGGTCCGCAAGGTGGTCTGGCCGACGCGGCAGGAAACGATTCAGACAGCGTTGATTGTTTTCGCTGTGGTGATTTTCATGGGCATCGTGCTTTGGTTGTTGGATATGCTGCTGCTCTGGGCGGTGCGCCTGCTGACCGGGCAGGGAGGCTGACGCATGGCGAAACGTTGGTACGTAGTGCACGCCTATTCGGGGTTCGAGAACCAGGTGCGTCGTTCTCTGATCGACCGGGTTACGCGTAGTGGCATGGAAGACAAGTTCGGCGAGATTCTGGTGCCGACCGAAGAGGTCGTCGAAATGCGCGAAGGCCAGAAGCGCAAGAGCGAACGCAAATTCTTTCCCGGCTATGTCCTGGTCCAGATGGAAATGGATGATGACACCTGGCATCTGGTGAAGGATGTGCCAAAGGTCATGGGTTTCATCGGTGGCACCAGCGACAAGCCGGCGCCGATCAGTGAACGCGAAGCCGATTCCATCCTTCAGCGTATTCAGGAAGGGGTGGAGAAGCCCAGACCGAAGGTGCTGTTCGAACCGGGTGAAGTGGTGCGCGTGACCGATGGTCCGTTCAACGACTTCAACGGCGTCGTGGAAGAGGTCAACTACGAGAAGAGCCGTCTGCGGGTCGCGGTGCTGATTTTCGGCCGCTCCACACCGGTCGAGCTCGAGTTCGGGCAGGTCGAGAAGGCATAGAAATTTTTCGTTGGTTCGAGGACGGAATTGAATACCGTCCTCGAGCTGATTTACCGGGGAGCCTGACAACAGGCGCTTGCACCCACAGAAGAGGTCGTCATGGCAAAGAAAATTCAGGCTTACATCAAGCTTCAGGTGCCTGCTGGCAAGGCCAACCCGAGTCCGCCCGTCGGTCCGGCGCTGGGTCAGCACGGTGTGAACATCATGGAGTTCTGCAAGGCATTCAATGCACAGACGCAGAGTGTCGAGCAGGGTCTGCCGCTGCCGGTGGTCATCACCGTGTACAGCGATCGCAGCTTTACCTTTATCACCAAGACCCCGCCGGCATCGATCCTCCTGAAGAAGGCGGTCGGTATCCAGAGCGGCAGTCCGCGCCCCAACAGCCAGAAGGTCGGCAAGGTTACCCGCGCCCAGCTGGAAGAGATCGCCACGGCCAAAATGCCTGATCTCACGGCCGCGGATATGGACGCGGCGGTGCGCACCATCGGTGGCAGCGCCCGCAGCATGGGTCTGGAAGTGGAGGGTTAAGTCATGGCGAAACTGTCAAAACGCGTCAAGGCGTACCGCGAAAAGCTCACCCCCGGCAAGCTGTATCCGGCGGACGAGGCGCTGGGTCTGCTCAAGGAGCTGGCCAGCGTGAAGTTCAAAGAGTCGGTCGATGTCGCCGTGAATCTGGGTGTTGATCCGCGCAAGTCCGATCAGGTGGTGCGCGGTTCCACCGTGCTGCCCAACGGTACCGGCAAGACCGTGCGGGTCGCGGTATTCGCGCAGGGCAACAATGCCGAAGCCGCCAAGGCCGCCGGCGCCGATATCGTCGGCTTTGAAGATCTGGCCGAAAGCATCAAGGCCGGCAACATGGATTTCGACGTCGTGGTCGCCAGCCCGGATGCCATGCGTATCGTCGGTCAGCTGGGCCAGATTCTGGGTCCGCGCGGTCTGATGCCGAATCCCAAAGTCGGTACTGTGACGCCGAACGTCGCCGATGCGGTAAAGAATGCCAAGGCCGGTCAGGTTCGTTATCGCACCGACAAAGCGGGCATCATCCATTGCACCCTCGGCAAGGTTGAGTTCGAAGTCAACGCCCTGAAGGAGAATCTGCGGGCGCTGCTGGCTGATCTGAACAAGATGAAGCCGTCTTCGGCCAAGGGTATCTATATGAAGAAGATCACCGTCTCCACGACCATGGGTCCGGGTGTAAACCTGGATCAGAGTACGCTCGACTGATCTTTTGCAAATTGCAGGAACGGCTTTCGGCCGTTTCTGTGTAACAGAACTTTGTGGCACTGCCGGTGCAAACCGGCAGGCGTCGTCAAAGACCGCAGGTGCTTTTGAAGGAACGGGGGCGGTATTCAATTCCGCCTCCAGACCGACTCAAGCTTAATGGCAACAGCCTGCGCAGATGGTGTAGCCAAAGACAATATTCTTGTCCGTGGCCACCGTACCGAGGAAGGGTTTCGGTCCTTCCGTGTACTGGGCTGGATGTACGGCGTTCCCGCCAACGCGGATCAACGCAGTGCATCTCAGGAGGTAATCAATGGCACTGAGTCTTGAACAGAAGAAGACTGTGGTCGCCGAGGTGGCGGAAGTGGCTGCTACAGCCTTTTCCGCTGTGGCCGCGGAGTACCGCGGTCTGACCGTCGAACAGCTCACCGACCTGCGCAAAAAAGCGCGCGAGGGTGGTGTGTATGTTCGTGTGGTCAAGAATACCTTGGCGCGCAGGGCCGTGGCTGGTACCGAATTCGAGTGCATCTCCACCGGACTGGTGGGGCCGCTGTTGCTGGCGTTTTCCCAGGAAGACCCCGGCGCGGCAGCACGGCTGATTCGTGACTTCGCCAAAGGCAACGACAAACTGGTAGTGAAGTTCGTGTCGGTGGGTGGCCAGTTACTGGCAGCCGGTGACATCGAGCGTCTGGCCAGTCTGCCGACCCGTGATCAGGCCCTGGCCATGCTGATGGGAGTGATGAAAGCCCCGATCGAGAAACTCGCCCGCACCCTCAACGAGGTGCCCGGCAAGTTGGTTCGCACGGTGGCCGCCATTCGCGACCAGAAGCAGGCTGCAGCTTAAACCGACTAAAACATTCGCCGCGCTCGGCGCGGACAAGAGAAATCAGGAGTAATACATCATGGCCGTTTCCAAAGAAGACATTCTTGACACCATTTCCAACATGAGCGTGATGGAGGTCGTCGACCTCATTTCCGCCATGGAAGAGAAGTTCGGCGTTTCTGCCGCTGCCGCCGTTGCCGCCGCTCCGATGGCAGCTGCCGGTGCCGCTGCTGCGGTTGAAGAGCAGACCGAGTTCAATGTCGTCATGTCCAGCTTCGGCGCCAACAAGGTGAACGTCATCAAGGCTGTTCGCGCGATCACCGGTCTGGGTCTGAAAGAAGCCAAAGACATGGTCGAAGGCGTTCCGGCAACTGT
Source organism: Gammaproteobacteria bacterium (assembly GCA_041553175.1). GTDB lineage: Bacteria > Pseudomonadota > Gammaproteobacteria > Thiohalobacterales > Thiohalobacteraceae > JAHJQQ01. The sequence goes on from JBFEJM010000216.1 coordinate 4,404, forward strand.
TAAGGAAGGCGCTTCCAAAGATGAAGCCGCCGACATCAAGAAGCAGTTGGAAGAAGCAGGCGCAACCGTCGAGGTCAAGTAAGATCGACTTGCGTATCTTGTTCCCGTGTGCGGTCGAGTACCGCGCACGAGATCAAGAAGGGGCTTGGCTGGCAGCGTGATTCCGCTGCCGGCCTTTTCCCGTTTGTTGTTTGAAGTGCTGGTATTGGAGTACCGGATCCCGGGTTGAATACCTGGTGTCGCGAGTCCGGCAACTGTTTACAGTTTTTTTCGAGAGGAATACCGATGGGCTACAGCTTCACCGAGAA
>JBFEJM010000217.1:0-4685 GCA_041553175.1 Gammaproteobacteria bacterium
CTGGCAGTTGAATTCGACGATGCGCCGTCCTTTCCTGCCATAGGTCTTCTCCACCGCCTGCTTGATGGCGGCGATGGCCTGCTCGCATGGCAGCACGTCGGAGATGGCGAAAAAACAGGTCTGCATGATGGTGTTGATGCGCGTGCCCATCTTCGTGTCCTGCGCGACCTTGTAGGCATCGATGACGTAGAAGCGGATGTGCTTGTCCAGCATCTGCTGCTGCATGCGCCGCGGCAGGGTATCCCAGACCCTGTCCGGTGATTCCGGTGTGTTGAGCAGGAACACCGCGTTTTGCGCCGCCTTGTCCAGCATGTCATAGCGCTGCAGGAACACCGGCTGATGACAGGCGACGAAATGGGCGTCATCGTCGTCGACCAGGTAACTCGAACGGATCGGACGCGGGCCGAAGCGCAGATGCGACACGGTGACGGCGCCGGACTTCTTGGAGTCGTAGACGAAATAACCCTGCGCATGCAGATCGGTGGTCTCGCCGATGATCTTGATGGAATTCTTGTTGGCGCTGACGGTACCGTCAGAGCCCAGCCCGTAGAACACCGCCTGCACGCAATCCGTGTGCGCATCGGTGCGGAAGCCGGCATCCCAGTCCAGACTGGTATGGGTGACATCATCATGAATGCCGATCGTGAACGGATGTTTCGGCTGGTCCCGACCGAGTTCATCGAACACCGCCTTGACCATACCGGGCGTGAATTCCTTGGACGACAGGCCGTAGCGCCCGCCGATCACGCGCGGCAGCGTCGCGAACCTGGAAGCGCCCTGCATCTGCTGCTGCGCCAGCGCGGTTACGACATCCTTGTACAGCGGCTCGCCGTCACTGCCCGGCTCCTTGGTGCGGTCGAGCACGGCAATGCGTTTGACCGTCGCCGGTATCGCGTCGATCAATGCGGATGCCTGCAGCGGTCGATACAGACGCACACGCAGCACGCCGACCCTGGCATTCTGCTGATTCAGGAAATCGACGGTTTCATGCACCGCCTCGGCACCGGAGCCCATGATCACGATAATGCGGTCGGCGTCGGCCGCACCGTGATAGTCGAACAGGTGATAGTGGCGGCCGGTGGCGGCGGCGAAGCGGTCCATGCAATCCTGCACGATCGCCGGGAAGGCGGCATAGGCCGTGTTGACGCGCTCACGACCCTGGAAATAGACATCGGGATTCTGCGAACTGCCGCGCAGGACCGGGTGATCGGGCGACAGCGCGCGGGCGCGATGGGCGCGAATCGCGTCCGCCGATATCAGATCGCGCAGGGTCTCGTCAGCGACGGCCTCGATCTTGGCCACTTCATGCGAAGTACGGAAACCGTCGAAGAAATGCAGCATCGGTATCCGTCCCACCAGTGTCGCGGCGTGGGCAATGGCGGCGAGATCCATCACCTCCTGCACCGAACCCGCACACAACATGCCGAAGCCGGTCTGACGGGCGGCCATGACGTCGCTGTGATCGCCGAAAATCGACAGTGCCTGACAGGCGAGTGAACGCGCGGCGATATGAAAAACCGTCGGCGTCAGTTCACCGGCGATCTTGTACATATTGGGGATCATCAACAGCAGACCCTGGGAAGCGGTAAAGGTGGTGGCGAGACACCCCGCCTGCAAGGCCCCGTGTACCGCGCCGGCCGCACCGGCCTCGCTCTGCATTTCGACGATCTGCGGAATGCTGTCCCACAGATTGGTACGCCCTTCCGCCGACCAGGCATCGGCGAACTCGCCCATGGGCGATGCCGGTGTGATGGGATAGATGGCACAGACTTCACTCAACCGATGCGCAATCAGCGCCGCGGCTTCGTTGCCGTCAATCGTCAGCCAATCGGGTGAATGCATAGCAACCCCCTGCGCTCCGGCCACGCCACCTGGCCCACCGCTACAGCATAGCCACAGCGCCTGCGGCACCACTATCGGAAAACGGGCTTCGGTTGACGGAGATCAAGCCGCCGCCTGTGCGGATCGGGGAAATCAAGCCGGCAGCCGGCTTAACAGGCCAGGATGGCGGCGTGGAGATTGAGGACGGGAACAGCCGGGGCGCCTCAGGGTTTGCTTGAGGGAGACTCCAGGCGCTTCTTCAGATCCACGAGTTCACGCTTGATGGCATCCCGGTCTTCGGCCGCTTTGCGCTGCACTCCACCGAGATAGCCGAGCACATCGATGATCTCGCGCAACATGATCAGCATGACCACCATTACACCCAGGGCGGCAAGCAATACGGCATCCTGGAAACGGTCCAGCGCATAACCGGCGCCCAGCAGCACGATAATCGGAATCAGTGCCCGCCAGTACAACTGCCGATGCCGGTTGGACCGCTTCTCGAAATTCCGGACGCTGTGCGGCATCCCGGTGTCCTGGTCACGCATATCGGTTCCCCTGCACGATGGTGCTCTGCACTGATTATGCGCATTTACCCACTAATATCCAGTCAAACATTAGTGTATTGAGGAGCCTGCGCCCGCGCACTGGGTGTCCATGCGCAGCTGGGATACACTGGGCGGCGCAGTTTCAGCCACTTATCGCCAGGAGAATGCCGTGAAGGCGCTAGCGGACTACGAAATCGATGAACTCAAACTGGTCTATCGCATTCTGCACAGTCAGTTGCAGAGCACTATCGAACTGATGGACTCGGTGCTGATGCACGATCTGCAGCGCTATCTGCAGGAGAAGGCCCGCGCCGACGGTGTCGACGTGTCGATCCACGCCCAATGGGCGACCTGGCTCAACGGCGGTGTGAAACTGAAATCGATCGACTGAACGTAACGAAGACCGGACAACCGAAGCCTCAGACGGCATCCATCTGGTCGGGATGTCCCTGCAGACCCGCCGCCAACATGGCGATGTCGTGCAGAAGCTGTTCGTGGGCGCCCTTGGACTGCATCCGTCCCAACTGTTCGAACAGCTTCACTTTGCGCTTGGCGACCAGCCGGCTGATCAGCAGCAGCCCGGTGACGTTATCCTGTTTGCGTTCCTGCGCCAGCGTGCGCGTATCGGGCGCGGCATTCAGCATCAGTTCGACCAGGCGCTCGGACTGTTCTATGGCAGCCTTTTTGGTCAGCCGGCGGAGTACATCGCTGAACACCTGCGCGTCGTGAAACTCGCCCAGAATATCCTGCAGCCGCTGCAGCCGCCGTATCACTGATTCGCAACCTTTGAGTTCCGCTTTCAGCGGCGTGAGCAGATAGCGGATGCGTTTGCCGCAGATACGCGCGGCATGCACCTGATCCTCGTCTTCACGCGTTTCGATGTGACGCAGGTGAAAGGTGAACTCCCCGACCAGTTCGTTCAGGTGCGCACCGCAGAGCTGGCCCAGGGTCTTGACGTTGTCGGCATCCGCATCCTGCGCTTCGGCACGTGCCAGCACATCACGGACCTTTTGCTCGATATAGCTGAATTCATCCAGCACGTCGGCGCGCAACCGGCGATAGGCCTTGGCGGTGCGCAATTCGAGCTGACGTTCCAGCCACTGATAACCCAGTCGCCCCTCGCCTTTCACCTTGTTTTCGCAGCTGCGCAGCCATTCCAGCTGCACCTCGCTGTCGCGTGCGTGACTGGTGTCGCGCGCGAGCGTACGCATGCGCTTGCGCAATTTCCTGGACAGACGCGGAAAGGCCTCGGGATAGGCGCTGAAGGTGCTGCGCAGCTGGCGCAAACCGACGCGGAAGTCGTGCAGCGCCTCGGCATCGGTGTTTTTCGCCAGGCGCTGATAGGCGTCGCGGACCTTTTCCAGCTGCACCGAGGCGATGATCGCCCCTGCCTGCGGTGCCGCTGTCGCCTGCAGGGGTACGACGGCATGCTTTGCCGCCGGTGTGGTCGGGCTCAGTTCCACATCACCATCCATGTGCTGCTCCACAGGTTTCGTCGTCACCGGGCGTCTCCACAGCATGACGCGGTTCGCCGTCATGTCAAGAACGTGAGCGCGGATTGTACCCGTGTGATCGACCCACACCAATCAAAACCTGCCGCCGCCGGCTACAACAGCGGCCGCAACACCGGCCATACGTTCTCCAGCAGACGTGGCTGGGCTTCGGCACGCGGGTGGATGCGGTCCGCCTGCATCAGATCCGGCACGGTTGCCACGCCGTCCAGCAGGAACGGCACCAGCGGCACGTCCAGCGCGGTCGCCAGCTCCCGATACATGCCGCTGAAAGCCTCGGTGTAAGTGCGGCCATAGTTCGGCGGCAGCCGCATTCCGATCAGCAATACCTCCGCCCCGGCATCGCGCGCGGTCTCGATCATGGCGCGCAGATTGGCCTCGGTCTGTGGCAACAGCAGCCCGCGCAGGCCATCGTTGCCGCCCAGTTCCAGAATAACCAGGGTGAATTGTTCATTCCGCAGCAATGCCGGCAGCCGCGCCCGGCCACCGGCGGTGGTTTCACCACTGATACTGGCATTCAGAATACGGTGCGGCCGACCCGACAGATTCAGGCGCTGCTGCAACAAGGTCACCCATCCGGCCCCGGTTTCGATACCATAGGCGGCACTGAGGCTGTCGCCGAGAACCAGAATGCGCGGCGCGTTGTCTGAATCCGGGTCAGGCTCGGTCGCTGGGTTGTCCGCCTGTGCCGTCCACGCCAGCATCCACAGGAGCACTATGCAAAGTTTCTCTCTCATCATCGCCGCCCATCAACTCTCCAAAACCGTTCCCACCCAGACCGGTACGCTGACGATCCTGGACAAAG
>JBFEJM010000218.1:0-4673 GCA_041553175.1 Gammaproteobacteria bacterium
CTGAGCAAGTTCAACAGGAACGATCTGGCAACCTGGAATCGCGACATGGCATTGCTGTCGGGGGTCAGATACTCCGGCTATGCGGAGCCGACGGGAAACACATAGCGAAAAGCGATGCTCGAACTGAATATTTTCAAAAAAAATGAAACACCGGGATTGCATACTTCTTGGAAAAATTGACCCATGAACGAGTCCCGCGACAACCCGAACAATGATCTGTTCGACCCCGAAGCCGCCATTCGGCTGAATCGGGAACGGCTGCGGCGGAAGTTCGATGACGCTGACCGCAACCGTCTGCGCTGGCTGGTCGAATGCCGCGATCTGGGCGATGCGTTCGATGCCGACGCGGGCGTGTTTTTCGTTGAATGCCCCGATGATGCCGCCGTGGAGCAGCTGGCGGCTCGATTTACAGACGACAACGCCTATAACCGAATCCTCGGAATTTTCGATCTGCGCAAACCGCTCGATGAACAGCGCGTAGGTATGACGCGCGAGGAATGGTTGAACAGGGCGAAACCCGAGATCGATTAACCGCCATTACTGTAGAAAAGAATCATGTTAAGCGCCCTCCTGTCGAACACTGTCTACATAAAGGTACACCCGAACAGGCTCGAGTTCAGACACATTGAATCAGGAAAATCCCTTGTGCTGACGTCAGCGCAGGCCTTCACGACCCGGCGCTTGCTCGTTGGGCAATACAGGGGCGCGGGCGCGCGCAAGGTGAAGGTATGGGTGGGCCATGTCTTGTCGGACAGGGAAGAAGACGAATATGCCAAGTATGCCTGACCCAACGGTGCTCTCAGTATTTCTGACCCCATGAAAGCGATCACCTTGAAGGCTATCGGCATATGGCTGCTCATACTCGTCGCAGCTATTCTGAACGGACTGGTCCGGGACGGCATACTGACGCCCCTTATCGGCCCGGCGCCTGCACTCCCTCTGAGCGGAGTCACACTTTCTCTGTTCATTTTCCTGATCACCTGGCTTCTGATTCCGACGCTCGGAATGCATCCGGCGACGGTCTATATCTCGGTCGGCCTTTTCTGGGTCGCGCTGACACTCTCATTTGAATACCTGTTCGGATATTTTGTAGCGGGAAAATCCTGGGATGAGATCATCGAAGTGCTCAACGTGACGGATGGCAATCTGTTCATCATCGCCGTACTCGCGACCGCGGTTGCACCCTGGTTGACAGCAAAGATGAGGGGCATCATAAGCTCAGCCGACCGCGACGCCTGAAGATCACTCACCTTCTTCAAAGGTCCGCTACTATATAAAGTGATTATCATCCCCTCGCCAATACATTCAACGGAGGTTCCAACATGAACGCCCGGTCCCGCCTCCAGCGATTCATTTTCGACGTCTACACGCATACGCCCATCGTAAAGATGTTCCTGCTCCTGATCGCACTCTGGTTTTCGTTTTCGGGCGGGCTGCTCTGGGCCGAACAGGGCGTCGAGGGATCCACCATAACCTCCTTCGGCAAAGCCCTTTATTGGGGAATCGCTGCCTTCTCGACCGCCGGTATCGCCGACACACCCGTTTCGGGCAAGGCCCTGATCATCGGCGGCACCTGGATCGTGGTCGGCTCGGCACTGTTCTTCGGCACGATTGTCGCGACGATCACGACCTATTTTTCGCGCCCGCTGAAACGTCCGGCCCATCAGATCGTCGACACCATTGAATACAACCTGGAGCAGCTCGACGATTTATCGATCGCGGAACTGGATTTGCTGAAAAAGACAACCGACACGCTGATCCTGCAGATGGAGCAGTTGAAAAAGGCGCAGCTCAAGGTGGGCGACTAGAATGCGTATCCCGCGCAGCATTATGGCATCTGAAAAATCATGTGGCCCATAATACTGTTTGCGTTTGGCGTGTTTATCAGTCTGCTCAACTTCTATTTGAGCTTTATACGCTATCCATTGCACATTCTTCGCGGCGGCACGAGAGACAGTTTTCAGTGGGTGTCGGGATTCCCTTTGGTGGGAACGGTCCTGATTGTGCTGGCGCTGTTGCTGGACGGACTGGACCGGCCACTGCTGATCTATATCGGATTGTTCGCGTTATTGACCGATACCGGCGGCATTCCATGGATGATCGGACAGCTGACCTATAGCTGGATTGTTGGCCGAAGATAGCGCGCCAGAACGACTTCATCGATAGACAAACGCATGCGTCCAGACAGGGGGTGATCACAACGTGCACCCGATTATGCCTGCGTATCATCCTCCACCGCCACGAAGTCGATACTGATCCGATCATCGGCGTAGGGACGGAACTGCTCGTTGGCGAACTGGCGGTGTGCGGGATGTTCGCGATAGGTCGAAATCACCTCGCCGCTGGCGAACCGCACCAGCCAGCAGTGCTTGAATTTCGCGTCCGGGGTGACAGCGGTACCGGTGAACACGCGCCGCACACCGGGGATCGGGCTCAGCGCGCTGCGGCCATTGGCCATGGCAGCGGGCACTCGCGACGCGGCATCGTCCTGAAAGTTGTAGATGATGAGATGCTCGATCTCGCGCCACGGCCGTGCCGTTTTCAGCACCGCGTCGGCTTGTTGTGCCGAGCCCCACAGTCGCATGCAGCGTTCGACCTCGGCGGCAATGGCGGCCTGCACGCCGCGCATCAGGCCGGTATAGCCGGTGCCCGGATCGGCCGCGGCGTTGGCGCGCATTTGCGCGGCGGCGGCATCGGCCAGCGCGGTGTAATAGTTGATCTTGGCCACGCCGCGCTCGATCAAAGCACGGTACTGCGCATCGGAGAGGCCGGTGCCGCCATGAATCACCAGCGGAATACGCAATGCTTCATTGATGGCGGCCAGACGGTCCAGATCCAACTGCGGTTCGCCGCGCATGCGGCCGTGCACGGTGCCGATGGACACGGCCAGGAAATCCACGCCGGTCTGTTCGACATAGGCGGCCGCTTCGTCCGGCGCGGTATAAATCATGTCGCCCGAATGTTTTTCGGCGTCTTCACCTTCGACGCCGGCGACATAGCCCAGTTCGCCTTCAACCGGTACGCCACAGCCGTGTGCCATTTCGACGACCGCTTTGGTCCGCGCGACGTTGTCGGCGAAGGGGTGGGTCGAGGCATCGACCATCACGCCGGTGCAGCCGAGATTGATGCCGCGTATGGCCGATGCCAGGCTGGCGCCATGGTCGAGATGAATCGCCATCGGCACCGTCGCGCGCCGCGCCGCCGCCACGGTCGCGGCCATGGCCAGCTCGAAGTCATAGTATTCAAAATGGGATTCGGCGAGACTCAGGATCACCGGCGCGCGCTGATACTCGGCGGCGGCGATGATCGCTTCGAGAAAATCCAGACTGACGAGATCGAAACCGCCGATGGCATACCCATTGCGATAAGCGTGTTCCAGCATGTCACGCATTGCGACCAAAGCCATAAATCACTCCCCTTCCGACGCTGCGGATACATCAGAAGTCAATAGATTCCCGCGCGTTTGATACGTCACTGAGAATAGCCAACACGGCACTCCTTGCAAAGGCGGCCCGGCCGCAGCCGGTGCGGGTGCCGGCACGGGAATTGGCGGCGTGCGGAAAAACATGGATTTGAATCGGGCCGACCAAGCATCTCATTGGCGAAACAATCCATGTATAATGGGGGTTTCCGCCTGTCACCCCGGATGTGACTACGTCGGCACCGGCGCGGGAATTGCGTCAGCTTTATGCGCACGCGATCAGTGCACCCCCGTACCGTCGGAACTCCATGTTCAGTTGCAGCTCCCGTTACAGGATGATCATTCCGCCGCCCAACCATGATGGGGGATGCGCTATGGCAAATTCGCACCATGCCCTTACAACCTGTACCGCTCACTGGATTCAACCCCGGGAAAGATCATGCGCCTCGTCGCACTATGTCCTCGATTTATAAATGAATTACGAAAAATCGTTCAGGGCGGGGCGAATACTGATTCTCGTCATTTCCGCGAGCGCGCTGGTCTATTTTTTGCAGAGCATTTATATGCTTCCTCGTTAGGAGGAAAAGAACCCGAAGCGAGCTCCCCCGACCCGGTGGTGGCCGCTTTATTCTGAAATGAAGGCGGTATGCCCAAAGCACTCACAGCTTGGAAGGGCCCTGGTAGCCACCAGCCCGGTCCGGGCGCTACCTCGGCTGATCCTTTGGTCTCCACACACTGGAAGCAACCTGGTGCACGCCCAAGCAGGCCCGTTTCACCGACCGAGGGGCTTCGCTGCAACGCGGCCAGCCCCTCTTGCATAAACCAGTAGAGTATTATTTATCACTCAGAAAGAAGTATGTTTACAGCGCTCATTAAATCAATAGAAGCCAAACCACCTTTAACTGAAATACGGGCAAACGTTCTTGCCGGGTTAACGGTAGGTGTGATTGCACTTCCTCTATCCATGGCGCTGGCGATTGCCAGCGGCGTTCCTCCTCAGCATGGCCTGTACACAGCGATCGTAGCGGGTATCGTTACAGCCCTGACTGGCGGATCACAGGTCAACATCTCCGGCCCGACAGCTGCATTCGTAGTTATTCTGTTACCCATTGTTCAGAATTTCGGCTTAGGTGGGCTGCTGATAAGCGGTCTCATGGCAGGCATCATTCTTGTCTTAATGGGGTTGGGCAAGCTGGGGAGGTTAATAGAAATTGTCCCATACCCTGTAACCGTCGGCTTCACCACCGGGATC
>JBFEJM010000219.1:0-4642 GCA_041553175.1 Gammaproteobacteria bacterium
CCTGATGAGTTTTTCCGCGCACAAGATTTACGGCCCGAAGGGCATTGGCGCGCTGTACGTGCGGCGCAAGCCGCGGGTGCGGCTGGAGGCGCAGATGCACGGCGGCGGTCACGAGCGCGGCCTGCGCTCGGGCACCTTGGCCACCCACCAGATTGTGGGCATGGGCGAGGCGTTCCGGCTTGCCAAGGAGGAAATGGCCACCGAGACCCCGCGCATCCTGGCGCTGCGGACGCGGCTGTGGAACGGCCTGAACGACATGGAAGAGGTGTACGTGAACGGTGATCTGGAGCAGCGGGTGGCAGGCAACCTGAACGTGAGCTTCAACTTTGTCGAGGGCGAGAGCCTGATCATGGCGCTGAAGGACATTGCGGTGTCGAGTGGCAGCGCCTGTACCAGTGCGAGCCTGGAGCCGAGCTACGTGCTCAGGGCGCTGGGTCGGAATGATGAGCTGGCGCACAGCTCGATCCGGTTCACGCTGGGTCGGTATACGACGGAAGCAGACGTGGACTACACCATTGCGCTGGTGAAGGACAAGGTGAACAAGCTGCGCGAGCTGTCGCCGTTGTGGGAGATGTACAAGGACGGGATTGATCTGAACACGGTGCAATGGGCCGCGCACTGAGCCGGCATTGGCTTGGTACTGCGAATATTGGTATACGGATAACTTAAGAGCTTAGCTGAGAGGAAACGACCATGGCCTACAGTGACAAGGTATTGGATCATTACGAGAACCCGCGCAATGTGGGAAGTCTGGACAAGGCGGCGACCAATGTCGGGACGGGCATGGTGGGCGCACCGGCCTGTGGCGACGTGATGAAGCTGCAGATCCAGGTGAATGCCAACGGTGTGATCGAGGACGCGAAGTTCAAGACCTACGGCTGCGGCAGTGCGATTGCCTCGAGCAGTCTGCTGACGGAGTGGGTGAAGGGCAAGACGCTGGACGAGGCGAGCCAGATCAAGAACACGCAGATCGCCGAAGAGCTGGCGTTGCCGCCGGTGAAGATCCACTGTTCGGTGCTGGCCGAGGATGCGATCAAGGCGGCGGTGTCCGACTATCAGAGCAAACAGAGCAAGGACCAGGCCCAGAGCGCCTGAGTCCGGACGTAACGACGCGAGGTAACAGTAGTATGGCGATCACCTTGACCGAAACCGCGGCAACGCGCGTCAAGAATTTCCTGGCCAATCGCGGCAAGGGCCTGGGCCTGCGCCTCGGGGTCAAGACAACGGGCTGCTCCGGCATGGCTTACGTGCTTGAGTTTGTCGACGATATGGAGCCGGAAGACAAGGTCTTCGAGAGCCATGGCGTCAAGGTGATCGTGAATCCCAAGAGTATGGTCTATCTCGACGGCACCGAACTCGATTACGGTAAAGAAGGTTTGAACGAGGGGTTCAAATTCAACAACCCCAACGTCAAGGACGAGTGCGGTTGCGGCGAAAGCTTCAACGTTTGACAGGCGTTTTTGAAAGCGGGCGCCTCATTCGCATCCTGAACTGATTGGCTGGTTTCGGGCCCGATGTCTCCAGATCTCAAACAGAATCACTTCGAGCTGTTCGGCCTGCCGACGATGTACGCGGTTGATGCCGGGTTGCTCGATCAGCGTTATCGCGAGCTGCAACGCCTGATGCATCCCGATCGCTTCGCCAGCGCACCCGATCAGGAACGGCGTCTGGCCATGCAGCAGGCGGCACAGATCAACGAAGGTTACCGCGTCCTCAAGGATGACCTGGCGCGCGCCAGATACCTGTTGGAACTGCGCGGCCACCGGTTTGATGACGAACGCAACACCCATCAGGATCCGGCCTTCCTGATGGAGCAGATGGAACTGCGCGAGGACCTGGCGGATGTGCGTGATCAGGCCGATCCGATCGCGGCCTTGAGCACCATCATGGATCGGATTGAAGAACGCCTGGATGCGCTCAGCGCACAACTCGGTGAGGCATTGGCCACCGAGGCGGATATTCCCGAACACGCGCTCGCTGCGGTCCAGCGCATGCAGTTTTTCCGCAAGCTGGCGCAGGAGGCCGAAGCGCTTGAAGCCGACCTGGAAGACGAACTCGCTTCCTGACCGATTACACGTCCCGATTAATCGCGTTCCATTCAGCACAACCGAGTGGAACAGTGTCACCGACTGAATGGAATTATGGCTCTACTGCAGATATCAGAACCCGGTCAATCCAGCGCGCCGCACCAGCATCGTCTGGCGGCCGGCATCGATCTTGGCACCACCAATTCGCTGGTTGCCACGGTGCGCAGTGGATTGGCCGATACCCTGGCCGACGACAACGGCGCGCACCTGCTGCCGTCGATCGTGCGCTATCTGGAAGGCGGCGAACGCATTGTCGGCGCCGATGCAAAGGCCGCTGCCGCGCAGGATCCGCTCAATACCATCGCCTCGGTAAAGCGCCTGATGGGGCGCGGCATTGAAGACGTCAAGGCGCTGGGCACACGGCTCCCCTATGAATTCGTTCCGGGCGGGTCCGGTATGCCACGCATACATACCGCCGGTGGCGATGTCAGTCCGGTCGAAGTGTCGGCGGAAATACTCAAAGCGCTGCGCGAACGCGCCGAGTCCAGCCTCGGTGGTGATCTGACCGGAGTGGTGATCACAGTGCCGGCCTATTTCGACGATGCGCAGCGGCAGGCGACCAAAGATGCGGCCACGCTGGCCGGTCTGAATGTGCTGCGCCTGCTGAACGAACCGACCGCGGCGGCGGTCGCCTACGGTCTGGATCGCGCATCCGACGGTGTGATCGCCGTTTATGATCTGGGGGGTGGAACCTTCGACGTATCCATCCTGCGTCTCAACAAAGGTGTGTTCGAAGTCCTGGCCACGGCCGGCGATACCGCACTTGGCGGTGACGACATGGATCGCGCCGTTGCCACCTGGATCATGCAGCAGGCCGGTATCGGCGACGATGCCGATCACAAACAGATGCGGCGCCTGCTGCGCGATGCCTGCGCCGCCAAGGAAGCGCTGACGGACGCCGACAGTACGCCGCTCAAGGTCGAACTCATGGACGGCAGTCACTGGGAAGGCACGCTGACCCGTGACAAACTCAACGAGCTGATCGATACGCTGATCAGTCAGACGCTGAGTCCGTGCCGGCGTGCCCTGCGCGATGCCAAGGTCAAGGCCGCCGATATCACCGAGGTCGTCATGGTCGGCGGCTCAACCCGGGTTCCGCGCGTGCGGGAACGTGTCGGTGAGTTCTTCAAGCGGCCGCCGCTGGTGGATATCGATCCCGACAAGGTGGTGGCCCTCGGTGCCGCCATCCAGGCCGACATCCTCGCCGGCAACAAGCCGGAAGACGAAATGCTGCTGCTGGATGTGATTCCGCTGTCGCTCGGCATCGAGACCATGGGCGGCCTGATCGAAAAGATCATTCCGCGCAACACCACCATCCCGGTGTCGCGCGCGCAGGATTTCACCACCTTCAAGGACGGCCAGACCGCGATGGCCCTGCACGTCTGTCAGGGCGAACGCGAACTGGTCAGCGACTCGCGTTCCCTGGCACGGTTCGAATTGCGCGGCATACCGCCGATGGTGGCGGGCGCGGCGCGGATTCGCGTGACGTTCCAGGTCGATGCCGACGGTCTGCTCAATGTCACCGCGCGCGAAGAGGGCAGCGGTGCGCAGGCCAGCATCGAGGTCAAACCCTCCTATGGGCTGTCGGACCGCGAGATCGAAACCATGTTGCGGGATTCCATGGAGTATGCGCACGATGATATGGAAGCCCGCCGCCTGCGCGAACAGCAGGTCGAGGCGGACCGGGTGATCGAGGCCCTGCAGGCGGCGGTGGCGGCGGATGGCGATCTGTTCCTGGAGCCGGCCGAGCGGGCCCGCATCGATGCCGCCGCGGCCGAGTTGCAGCAGCGGCGGCAGGGCGATGATCATCGCGCCATCAAACGCGCCATCGAGGCGGTGGAGAAGGCCAGCGCGGACTATGTCGCGCGGCGCATGGATGCCAATATCCGCAAGGCCATGGCCGGCCATGCGGTCGACGATTTCAAATGACGAGGACAGGAATATCGCGCTCCGACCCCGATGTTCCAAACAAGAGACTATGACCCAGATTATTTTTTTACCGCACGAAGAGATCTGCCCCGAGGGTGCCGTGATTCAGGTCGAGCCCGGCATCACCGTCTGTGATGCAGCGCTGAAGAACGGCATCGACATCGAACATGCCTGCGAGAAGTCCTGCGCCTGCACCACCTGTCACGTCTATGTGCGCGAAGGCGGCGAATCGCTGAACGAGGCGGAAGAGACGGAAGAGGATATGCTGGACAAGGCCTGGGGGTTGGACCCCGATTCCCGCCTGAGCTGCCAGACGGTCGTCGGTGACACCGATCTCGTCGTGGAAATCCCCAAATACACCATCAATATGGTGAGTGAACACCACTAGTGACCCGGCCGGACGCCTTCCGGCCGCCGGCCCTGGAGCCTGTCATGAGTCTGAAATGGATCGACACCCTCGAACTGGCCATTGCCCTGGATGAGGCATACCCCGATGTGGACCCCACCAAGGTCAACTTCGTCGACCTGCACAAATGGGTCTGCGCGCTGGACGAGTTCGACGACGATCCCAAACGCTCCGGCGAGAAGATCCTCGAGGCCATCCAGATGGCCTGGATCGAGGAACG
>JBFEJM010000220.1:0-4641 GCA_041553175.1 Gammaproteobacteria bacterium
CGGTTGTTGCGCAACCCCTGTTCCACAGCGATAACAGCGGCTTCGACGCGCGAATGTACACCGAGTTTGCGCAGAATGGCTTTGACGTGCAGTTTGACAGTGCCGTCGGAAATTCCAAGATTGCGCGCAATCGCTTTGTTGCTCTGTCCTTCCGCCAGCAGTCCGAGGATTTCACCTTCGCGCGGAGTGAGTTCCGAGAACGGGCTGGGGTCGCGTGCGGTAACACTCTCGCCCTGCACGACCTTGGCCAGGACCGGTGCCAGATCGGGTGCAACCACCGTCTTACCTGCAACAATGTCGCGCAGGGCGACGACCAGATCGTCCGGCTCCATATCCTTGATCAGATAACCCTGTGCACCGCTGCGCAATGCCTCGACCAGGTCCTGCTCATTGCTGCTGGTGGTCAGCATGGCGATCGGCATTTTCAGTCCGCTCTGCCGCAGTTGACGCAACACGCCAAGCCCGTCCATGCCGGGCATGCGCATGTCCAGCAGAACGACGTCCGGGCGTAATTCAGCGGCAAGCGCCAGGCCTTCCTGGCCATCGCCCACCGCGCCGACGACGTCGATACCGCGATGGGCCAACAGACCCTGCAGACCGACCCGAAACAGTGTGTGGTCGTCGATGACGAGTATTCGCAGGCTCATTGGAAGACTTTGCTTGTTTTCGGCAGTGGCAGAGGAACTTCGGTAATCACCTGGGCCGCATTTTTGGCCGGTGCACGGAAGGTCAGTTGAATGCGTGTTCCTTCACCGGGCTCGCTTTCGAAATGGATATGGCCGCCAAGGCGTCGCGCGCGTTCTTCCATAATGGAGAGACCGACATGCTCACCGGGTGCTGCGGACTTCTTACCGGTGGCGAGTCCCGTTCCGTCATCCTCGATCAGTACACTGTACTCACCATCGGCCGACGTACGCAGAAGTACGCGCACAGTATGCGCCTTACTGTGTTTGCGTACATTGCACAATGCTTCCTGCACAATACGCAGAATCTGAATTTCCATATCCTCCGGCAAATCGTTCGCCGACCATTCCTTCTGCAGGAAGATCTGGATTTGCGATTCATTGCGGAAGCGCTCCACAACCTTCTCTATGGCGGGGATCAGGCCGCGGCGATCGATCGGCGCCCGGAAATGGTCGATCAGCCCGCGCAGTTCCGTATAGGCCTCGTCCAGACTGTTCTCGATCCGTTCCAGTTCGGCCCACAATGCCGATTCGTCGCCCTGGTGCAGGGTTTCATCGAGCACGCGCACCTGAAAGCGCAGACTGGCCAGAGTCTGGGCCAGGGAATCATGCAGTTCGTGGGCGATGCGGGTTCGCTCTTCGATAATGGTCAGCCGGTTGGCTTCTTCATCCACGCTGGCCTTTTCTATCGCCATACCCAGATGCCGGCCGATACTCACCAGCAGTTCGTTGTCGTAAATCGATCCCAGCCGATTCGCATGATCCACAAACAGGTTGTAGACGCCGAGGGTTCGACCGCGATACTGCAGCGGTACGGCGATCATCTCGACCTGACCATCGGCGAAAAACGGCGTGCCGATCAGACGATCGCAGGTGTTCACATTGTCGTCGCTGCGGATTACGCCTTCGGTGGCGGCCTGCCCGCACAGGCATTTGTGTGCCGGCATGAATTGCTCGCGCGCAACCACTTCATCGTTGAGCCCGATACTCGCCACCAGCCGCATGCGATCGTCGTTGGTGAGCAGACGTACCGTCGCCGCCCGCGCGTGTACGACTTCCTTGAGGGTGTGCAGGAAGCGCGTGAGCAGGTCGTCGAGATCGCGCGAACTGTTGATACTGGCGGCAACGTCGTAGAGGATCTCGAGCGAGCGGGTTTCGTGTTTGATGTGCGCGGTCTGGGTGCGGACCTGGGCTTCCATGTCGAGTGAAAGCCCTTGAAGTCTGTCGCTTATCTTGTTGATATCCGAAGCCAGATCTTGAAAGTCGCCGGATTCGAGCTGGGGAATACGCGCTTCCAGCTCACCGTTGCGCATATGGCCCGCCCAATTGCGCAGCAACGACAACGGCTGCAGCAGATTCTGCTTGATCAGATGATACAGCCCGCCCAGAAACACAATCCCCGCAGCGACCAGCAGCATATGAACGGTAATGCGAAGAGGCTCGCTGATCATCGGCGCCAGCGGCAGCAGCGCCAACGCGACAAACACCGCCGCAAGACCGAATACAGCCATAAAGGTGCAGTTGCAACGGGGCCCGAGTTGTTTGTGCCAGGGGCCGGTCAACGGCGGAATAGTCCAGCTGCCGCGTGCCTCAGAGGGCGCGGTTTTGACCGCAGAGGAGGGAGCGGAATTATTGCCGGGGACTGTCGCCATTACGAGAACGCCTGCTCACAGAGCACTTTGTCGATGTCGCCGGACACTATAGCATCAATGGAGCGAGCGCTCATAACCCATAGGAACTGTTGGAAATCCCGGGTTTACCGTAGCGGGCTTGGTTCACTCAGGCCGGGTCTTCCTGCGGTGGCCGGTAGTTGGGATCGTTCGGGTTCATGAAAATGAACTCGAATTTACCCTTTTCCAGTTCCACATAGTCCAGCGTGGTGCCTTCGAGCAGGATCGTGCTGGTCGGGGCGACGACGAGCTCGATGCCCTCAGCGGTGATTCGGGTATCGTCGGCGCGGCTGGCGTCGTCGAATCCCAACGCATACTGGATCGTGCCGTCCGCTGAACGCTGGGCGGCAATGCGCAGGGCCATGCCTTCCATGCGACCTTCCTTGGCGGCGACTTTGATTTGTTGGGCGGCGGCCGGGGTAATGGTGATCATGGTCTGTGATTCCTCTCAATTGCGGTCTGCTGAATTGTACTAGTGGGTCGTGGCCAATTGCCCGTCCGCAGCGGACAGTTTGTGAGCACGGACAAAACCGACGAAACGCTCGGCCCAATGGTGGCGCTGGGTATCGCGCTGGTGGGTATAGCAGGCCAGGAGATTCTTGTAGACGAAGCCGTCGTTACGCCCATCGACGCCGGTGCCGCGCAGTACGCGAAAGGCGAAGCGGGCGCCGGGATCGAGCGTGGCAAAGGCGGAATAATGAAACTCGTGGCCGGCGATGGACTCGACCGCGGGTTCGCTGGCCGGCCAGGGCATGGCATCCGTTTCCTGCAGGCGGACATAACCGCGCCCCTGCGGGCGTTCATGCATCTCGATATCACCGGGGATGATGCCGACCATCTCCGCACGCCGGTCCTTCCAGCTCAGGCTGCGGGCAAGATACATCAGTCCGCCACATTCGGCGTAGCTCGGCAGGCCATTCTCGATGGCGTCGCGGATCGCGCCGCGCAGTGCCGTATTGGCCGCCAGGTCATCCATGCAGGTCTCGGGAAAGCCGCCACCGATGAACAGACCGTCGATCGCCGGCAGCGACTGATCCCGCAGGGTATTGATCGGAACCAACTCGGCACCGGCGCGGCGCAGAGCGGCGAGATCATCGGGATAGTAGAAACCGAATGCCTCGTCGCGTGCGATACCGATGCGTACAGTCGGGCTGACCGACGTGGGCGGCGTGTAGGGCGGTGAGGCCGGCAATGACGGCGCCTGCTGCGCGATAGCGCGAATACGCTCCAGCTCCACCTGGGCACCGATACGTTCGCCAATGAGCTGTATACGGGCAACGGCCGCGTCGTGTTCGTTACTCGGGATCAGTCCCAGATGGCGCGCTATAATTTCCAGACTCGGATCGCGCCCCACCGCGCCGACCACGGGTACGTCGGTGTAGTGCTCGATCACGGCGCGCAGTTTGCTCTCGTGCCGGCTGCCGCCGAGCTGATTAAGGATGACGCCGGCAATCTGTACCTCCGGGTCAAAGGCCTGATAACCGAGTATCAGCGGCGCGATGCCGCGGGTCATGCCACGGGCATCGATGACGAGAATGACCGGTGCCTTGATCAGTTTGGCCAGGGCTGCATTGCTGTTGCTGCCGTCGAGGTCGAGGCCGTCGTAAAGCCCCTTGTTCCCCTCGATCAGACCGATGTCGGCCTGCGCACTGTAGTAACCCACGGTGGCGAGGATTTCGTCCGGCTCCATGGTGTAGAAATCGAGATTGTGGCAGGGATTACCGGCCGCCTGGCCAAGCCACATCGGATCGATGTAGTCCGGCCCTTTCTTGAACGGTTGTACCCGATCGCCTTGCGCGCGCAAGGCTGCGCACAGACCCAGAGTGACCGTGGTCTTGCCGGACGATTTATGGGCGGCGGATATGAGGAGATGGGCCATTGAGTACAGAGTTGCTTAAGGAGGTCCTTAAACGGCTACGGCAATCCGTATAAGGATTGCCGTAGCGGGAAATCACCTTTACTGCGGCGAGCGGATAACTTTCGTTACTGCGCCTGATGTCCGTGCAGAACGCAGCGATCGGCTCAGCTCTTGCTTTCGGCAGCGGCAACGTGCGGATCGACATCAGCATCCGCCAGGCTCGCCGGCAGGAACGCGAGCACCTTTACCCCCACCGTGACCATCAGCAGAGCAATGCCAACGCCGCCAATACCCAGGAGTACCTCGGGCAGACTTGGCGAATAGCTGGCGACAACACCGTCGGTGAAACTGCTGCTGACTTCCATACCCGGGAACAGGACCAGCGGGAAGGCCTGACCGCCGATGAGAATGACATACAACTGCGCCATGC
>JBFEJM010000221.1:0-4606 GCA_041553175.1 Gammaproteobacteria bacterium
ACACGGTGATCTTGGCTTCGTCGCGATTGAAGGCGATGCCGGAGATCAGCGGATTTTCCATCGTCTCATCCTCATACGTAATCAGCGTACCCGCGCCCTCTTGGAACGAAGACAGCACGCGCAACGGTACATTGTATTTGCCCGCAAATTCAACTGATCTGATCTGCAGCACCTTTGAACCCAGGCTCGCCATTTCAAGCATTTCTTCAAAGGTAATGCGATCCAGGCGCCGCGCACCCGGCACCACACGCGGATCGGTGGTGTAGACCCCGTCCACGTCGGTGAATATCTGACATTCGTCAGCCTTCAACGCCGCCGCCAAGGCCACCGCCGTGGTATCGGATCCACCCCGGCCCAGAGTCGTGATGTTGCCTTCGTCGTCCACGCCCTGAAAACCGGCCACAACCACGACCTTTCCCTCGGACAGATCTTTGCGGACACGGGAGCCCTCGATGGCCTGAATCCGGGCCTTGTTGAAGGCGCTGTCGGTCAATATGTGAACCTGCGGACCGGTGTACGAGCGCGCCGGGCAGCTGCGATCCTTCAACGCCATACATAACAATGCAATCGTGGCCTGTTCACCCGTCGCCAGCAGGACATCCAACTCGCGCGGATCCGGCTTGGCGCTGATACCCTTGGCCAGTTTGATCAGCCGATCGGTCTCACCGCTCATGGCCGAGACCACCACAATGACCTGGTGACCCTGGTTCCGGTAACCGATCACCTTGTCCGCGACAGCGGCGATACGCTCGGGGCTGCCAACCGAAGTGCCCCCATATTTCTGTACGATCAAGGCCATACTATTCCAGCAACGCCCTTTCCAGTCCTGGCGCCGATAAAATCCGATGAAGTATCCGGGGACACAGGTTCAAAGAGGCGCAGATTAAACTACAAATCGCGCTGAGATTAAACAGCTATTCAGTCGGTTCCGCTGATAAACAGCGTGACTTCACCCAGTCGACCACGCCGGCCAGTGCGGCATCCAGGTTTTCGGGCTGGTTGCCGCCGGCCTGCGCCATGTCGGGACGTCCGCCGCCCTTGCCACCGACCTGCACAGCCACACAATTCACAAGGTCACC
Source organism: Gammaproteobacteria bacterium (assembly GCA_041553175.1). Taxonomy (GTDB): domain Bacteria; phylum Pseudomonadota; class Gammaproteobacteria; order Thiohalobacterales; family Thiohalobacteraceae; genus JAHJQQ01. The sequence continues at coordinate 1,080 of JBFEJM010000221.1, forward strand.
GGCCTTGATTCGGCCGGTCTGATCCTTGGTCACACCGGCGATCAAGCTGACCTTATCGCCGGTAACGGTCGCCAGCAGGATCGCCGCCGAGCCGAGCTTGTTTTTCAGCTGGTCGACGGTGTCGCGCAGGGCCTTGGGATCAATCCCGTCGACGCGCGCCACCAGCACCTTCAATCCATCTACCTCGACCGCCTGACTGGCAAGATCCGAACCCTGCTGGCTGGCCAGTTTGGCCTTGAGCTGTTCGACTTCCTTCTCCAGCTTGCGGCTGCGCTCGACCAGCTGACCGACCTTCTGCTCCACATCCTGCGCCGATCCCTTGACCAGGCCGGCGATCGTTCCCAGGGCCTTTTCCCGCTCTGCGATATAATCGAGCGCGTGCTGCCCGGTCACCGCCTCGATACGACGCACGCCGGAGGCAATGCCGCCTTCCGACACGATCTTGAAGATGCCGATATCGCCGGCCCGGCCGACATGGGTGCCGCCACACAACTCGACCGAGAAGTCGCCCATCGACAGTACGCGCACCTCGGCGCCGTACTTCTCGCCGAATAAGGCCATTGCACCCGAATTGACGGCATCGTCCATCGACATGAGGCGCGTCTCGACCGGATTGTTGATGCGGATCTGCTCGTTGACCATACGTTCGATGGTGGCCAGCTCGTCCGGCTTGACCCCCTCGAAGTGGGAGAAATCGAAGCGCAGGCGTTCCGCGTCAACCAGCGAGCCTTTCTGTTGCACATGCGTGCCGAGGACCTTGCGCAGCGCCGCGTGCAACAGATGTGTCGCGGAGTGATTGAGCATGGTTGCCCGCCGCAGCGATTCATCCACCCTGGCCTCGACCCGATCACCGACCTTTAGCGCACCGGCCTTCAAGGCACCGACATGGGCGTGTACGCCCCGCCCCTGCTTGAGGGTATCGCGCACCTCGAAGCGGGCGTCAGCAGTCTCCAGCAATCCACGGTCGCCAACCTGTCCGCCGGATTCCCCATAGAATGGCGTGTGATCGAGGATCACGACCCCCTCTTCACCGGCGTTCAAAGCCTCGACCGGTTCGGTTCCACGGAACAGAGCGGTGACCTGACCCTGATCGATCAGCCGTTCATAGCCGGTGAATTCCGTACAGCCCTCCACTTTCAATCCGGCGTTGTAATCGACACCGAACTGGCTGGCTGAGCGCGCGCGATCACGCTGCGCGCCCATCTCACGCTCGAAACCCGCCATATCCAGCTGCAGACCGCGCTCACGCGCGATATCCGCCGTCAGATCGACCGGGAATCCGAATGTGTCGTACAACTTGAACACCGTCGCGCCGGGAATCTCCTTGCCCTTGAGGCCCGCGATATCGCTCTCCAGGATTTTCATGCCCTGGTCCAGCGTCTCGGCGAAACGTTCTTCCTCCTGTTTCAGGACGCGTTCCACCTGGGCGCGCACCGCGACCAGTTCCGGATAGGCATCGCCCATCTGCTCGCACAGCGGACCGACCAGCTTGTAGAAGAAGGTGTCCTTGATACCCAGGCGATAGCCGTGTCGCACCGCGCGACGCACAATACGGCGCAGCACATAGCCGCGACCCTCGTTGCTCGGCAGTATGCCATCCGTGATCAGGAAGGCGCAGGAGCGGATATGATCGGCAATCACGCGCAGCGAACTGTTTTCGAGCGTCTTGAGCCCGGCCAGATCGGCCGCCGCTTGCATCAGATGGCGGAACAGGTCGATTTCGTAGTTGCTGTGCACACCCTGCAGCACCGCGGCCAGACGTTCCAGCCCCATGCCGGTATCGACCGACGGTTTGGGCAGCGGCTCCATCTTACCGGTGCCATCCCGGTTGTATTGCATGAAGACGAGATTCCAGATCTCGATATAGCGATCGCCATCCTCGTCCGGCGTGCCGGGCGGACCGCCGGGGATCTCAGGCCCGTGATCGTAAAAGATCTCGGTGCAGGGCCCGCAGGGACCGGTATCGCCCATGGACCAGAAGTTGTCCTTGGCACCGATGCGACTGAAGCGGGCCGGATCGACCCCGATGTCCTTGAGCCAGATATCGGCGGCCTCGTCGTCTTCTTCGTAAACCGTTACCCACAGCCGCTCCGGTGGCAGCCCGACCGTCTTGGTCAGAAACTCCCAGGCGTACTGGATGGCTTCGCGCTTGAAATAATCGCCGAAGCTAAAGTTGCCAAGCATCTCGAAGAAAGTGTGGTGACGTGCTGTATAACCTACATTTTCCAAATCATTGTGCTTGCCACCGGCGCGCACACAGCGCTGGCTGCTGACCGCGCGTGTATAGGGTCGCTGCTCATTACCAAGAAAGACATCTTTGAACTGCACCATGCCGGCATTGGTGAACAACAGGGTTGGATCATTGCCGGGCACCAGCGGACTGGAAGCGACCACGGCATGGCCCTTGTCGCGAAAGAATTCGAGGAACTGCTGACGGATTTCGGCACTGGTCATCATGATTGTTGGATGTCGCTGGGGGGTTATTTCAACCGTCACTCTACGTTAGGTGGGCAAGCTTAACTCAAGAGGCACGCCTTCGTCATGGGGAAAAGGGACCGATGTTCGGTCCAAATCCGTTGCCATCACGCTAATGCACTCGAGTAAACAGTCAGAATGTATCGCTACTCCTGTCGATTACCCGCTGGAATAGGAGAAACGCCGGGACGACGCGCTCGAAACACCGCAAAAACAGGGGTTGGAAACGTGCACACAGCGCGGGGAAAACACACAACGGCGACAGCTGCCAGATGCATCCCGAGCAGTGACCCCACTCGGGACGATCTTCAGTACTGTCAGGCGGGATCGCCCATCTCCGCAAACAGGCCGTGAATATCCTCGCTGGAAAATCCACGCTGTTGCAGAAAGCGCATCTGACGTGCCCGCTCGCGGTAATCCGCCGGCATTCGGCCGCGGAACTTCTTGTACCAGACATCCCGAATAAGGACAGCGCGCTGTTCGCTGAGACCGGCCAGCGCACGTTCGGCCTGCTCAGCGTCGATACCCCGTTCGCGCAACTCGGCCCGAATGCGCTGGGGGCCATAGCCACGGCCGCTGCGGGCCGTCACATAGCTCTCGACATAGCGCTGATCGGATTGCAGGTGTTGCGCCTGCAGTCGTTCCAGCACGGTATCCACCACCGCCGCTTCGTAGCCGCGCCCGGTGAGTTTCTGCCGCAACTCCGCGCGGCTGTGCTCACGCCGTGCGAGCAGGCCCACCGCTGTCCGCTCGATTGCCAGCGGATCAGCGGGATCGACCTCAGGCCTCTTCGAGTTCGGCCTCGGACTCATTATCTTCGATTGCCGCCGCGCCGGGCTGCTGGACCAGCAGCTCCGCGCGCAGCCGGGTCTCGATTTCCTTGGCCATGGCCGGATTCTCTTTCAGGAACGTACGGGCATTGTCTTTGCCCTGGCCGATACGATCGCCGTTATAGCTGTACCAGGCACCCGATTTGTCGACGATATTGGCCTTCACCCCGAGATCGATCAGTTCACCGTAGCGGGAGATGCCTTCACCGTAGAGGATCTCGA
>JBFEJM010000222.1:0-4596 GCA_041553175.1 Gammaproteobacteria bacterium
TGAAAGCGCTGTTTCAGGACAGTCTGAAAAAGCGACTCGCCTACTCGACCGTCAGTCAGGTTTCCTACATAGCCCTCGGAACCGCCATCCTCGGACCCATCGGAACGATCGGCGGCATCGTGCACTTGGTGCATCAGGGCATCATGAAAATCACGTTGTTCTTCGCGGCCGGAAACTATGCCGAGACGTTGGGGATACATAAGATCAGCGAGATGAACGGTGTCGGCCGGCGCATGCCGGCGACAACACTGGCTTTCAGCATCGCCGCACTGGGCATGATCGGCATTCCGCCGGTGGCAGGTTTCGTGAGCAAGTGGTATCTCGGCCTCGGCGCACTGGAGGCCGGTATAGCCATCTGGGTCATGCCGGTATTGATCACCAGCAGCCTGCTTAACGCCGCCTATTTTCTTCCGATACTGCACCGCGCATGGTTCCGCACGCCGAAGCCTGTGTGGCCGGCAGAACATATAGCCCCCGCCCGTTTCGAAACCAACGCGGCACTGCTGTGGCCGCCGGTGATAACCGCGGCCCTGGCCCTCGCTGCCGGTCTTTTCGCCGCCGCCCCGTACAGTCCGCTTGAGTGGGCAAGCCTGATTGCGCGACGGGAGTATGGCCTGTGAACGCATTCATACTGCTACTGATCTGGTCACTCCCCCTGCTGCTGGCGGTATTTGCCGGAGGCCGTCACGCCCGCTGGATCATGCTCATCGCACCGTTGCCGGCGCTGATCGCGGCCGTCATCTTGCCGGTCGGCACTCACGCTGCGCTGCCCTGGTTGCTGCTGGGTATAGAACTCGGTCTGGACGACACCGGCCGTGTGTTCCTCGTTTTCAGCAGCCTGGTGTGGTTGCTCGCCGGCATGTTCGCTGCCGGCAGCCTTGAAAGTGACCGTCATGCCGCGCGTTTTCGTGTTTTCTTCCTGCTGGCGATGGCGGGTAATCTGGGTCTTATCGTGGCCCAGGATATTGTGAGCTTCTATCTCGGTTTCGCCGTCATGGGCCTGGCTGCCTATGGACTCATTGCACATCCCGCGTCGCTGCGTGCGCGACGCGCGGCACGACGCTACCTTGCCTGGACCATTGCCGGCGAATTGATACTGTTCGTCGCTGTCGTGATGCTGGCGCAGCAGCACAGCGGCGCATTGACTTTCGATCAATTGAAATCAGCTCCACCGAACGATGTGATGGTGCTGTTACTCATCATCGGTTTCGGTATCAAGCTTGCGCTGCCAGGCCTTCATTTCTGGCTACCGCGAAGCTACGCCGTTGCACCGACACCTGCCGTTGCGGTTCTGAGCGGGGTCATGATCAAGGCCGGCCTACTCGGCTGGTTGCGTTTCCTGCCTCCCGGCGACGAGGCATTGATCGGCTGGGGCCAAGTGCTGATTATCGTTGGCGTCGCCGGCATGCTCTACGGCGCGGTCGGCGGCCTGCTGCAGCAACGGGCGCGCCTGCTGCTGGGCTACTCGAGCATCAGCAAGATGGGTGTTCTCACCGCTGGAGTTGGCGCTGGGCTGGCCTGGCCGGCGGCCGCGCCCGCCCTGATCGGCGCAGTGGTCGTTTTCGCGGCGCACCATGCGCTGGTCAAGTCCGCGCTGTTTCTCGGACTGGGTCTGGTGGAACGCGGCGGACTGCGCACATGGGTATGGGCAGGACTCGGATTTCTGGCCCTTTCCCTGGCCGGTGCGCCATTGACCAGTGGCGCTCTGGCGAAATCGATGCTGACGATGGGTCTTCCACAAGACGCCAATACCCTTCTGTCCCTGCTTGCGGTTTCGGCGGTGACGACCACACTGCTGATGGGGCGTTTTCTGTTTCTGATCTGGAAACGGCAGGAGCAGGCCACATCACCGCATGCTGCCGTATCAACGCTGGCATGGCTGACACTGCTGGCACTGATCGCTGTCTTTCCCTTTGCGATGACGGCGATAAATCAACTTTTCCCCAGTCAGATGCCGTTACTTCTGGGTGCACTCCTGGCCGCAGCTGCGTTGCTGATAACGCGACACCGGTCCGGATACTCCTTGCCGCAGATTCCACAGAAAGCGACACGACGTCTCATCGCGCCGTTCAGACGTCTGTGTCAGCGGCTGACTCATTCCTTTCGGGATGATCTCGACAGCCTTCGGTCAGCATGTCTCAGCCGTTACGCGTCATGCCAGCATTCCTTGCGTGCGCATCAGCAACGGCGAAAGAGCGATTTTGAAGGCCAGTGGCCGCTTGCAGGCGGTCTCTGACTGGGTATCGGCGGTTTGCTACTGAGTGTGCTTGTTCTGACGGCATGAGGAGCAGCAGACAGGAGGCGGGCAATGGAACGGTTCAAGAATATTCTCTTTATTGCGGATCGTGAAGACGGTCTTGTGGATGCATTGGCCAAAGCGGTCGCTCTATCCCACAGCAATGGCGCGCGACTCACGGTAATGGATATCATTCCCGACGCCGGCGTCGCCGGCTATATCCAGCGCGCCTACTCCATCGACTTCAATGCGGCGCTGAGAGAGCAGCGTCTGCACGCACTGGAATCGCTCACTCAACCGCATACGGATGCCGGCGTGCCTGTATACAGCACAGTGGTCACAGGCACGGCATTCATCGAAATCGTGCGGGCCGTACAGCGCAATGCACATGACCTGGTCATCAAAGTGGCACAACATGATACCGGTCGTTCGCGATCCCTTCTCGGCAGCACCGATATGCATCTCTTGCGCAAATGTCCCTGCCCTGTCTGGATCGACCGGCTGGGCGCCAGGAGCGGCTACCGTCGGCTGCTCGCCGCCGTGGATCCGTTTGACGACGAGTCCGGTGATCTCCAGCGTCTCATACTGGACCTCGCGACCTCGCTTGCCGAACGCGAGCAGGCAACGCTTGATGTCGTGCATGCCTGGCAGCTGCCCGGCGAATCCATGCTTGCCAATGGGCGTATACGCATTCCACGCAGCGAATTGGAATCGATGCTTGAAACGGCTGAAAAAAGCCATCGGCAGGCTCTGGATACGCTGCTGCTGCCTTACAATCTGAGCACCGAGGCGAGCAATGTCCACCTGCTCAAAGGCAACCCGGCAAAGATCATTTCAAAGTGGGCCCGCGATCAGGAGGCTGATCTGATCGTGATGGGCACCCTTGGAAGAGCGGGTATCGCTGGACTGCTGATAGGCAATACGGCCGAGGATGTCCTGAGGGAAACACATACTGCGGTACTCGCGGTCAAACCTCGGGCCTTTGTCTCGCCTGTGCAATAGTGGCCGAAGACCGTATAGCGCTCAGATCCGGTACTGGATGCGCTCTGGCAGTGCATCGGCATGCCTATGCCCTGCGCGCATTTTGGCTTAAAGTAGTCGCGAGCCGTCAAAATCAACTTTACAAGCCGACATGTCCAGCCTGAATCTTAAACATCTGCGGTACTTCTGGGCGGTGGCCACACACGGTTCCATCGCCCGCGCCTCGGAAATTCTCCACGTCACACCACAGACCATCAGCGGTCAGCTGCGGGAACTCGAGCAACAGATGAAAGCCGAACTGCTTCAGAAAAGCGGCCGCAATCTGGTTTTGACCGATACCGGTCGCATCGTTTTTTCGTATGCCGACGAGATGTTCCGCCTGAGTGACGAATTGCAGGATGTCCTGGATGGGCGCATGCCTGGTGCAGCCATGACGCTGACCGTCGGTGTCGCGATGGTGGTGCCCAAGGTGGTTGCCTATCGCGTACTGGAACCGGTACTGAGTATGCCGGAACCCGTACGCCTCGTTTGCCAGGAGGCGTCACTCTCCGACCTGCTCGCCGATCTGTCGGTACACAAAGTCGATGTCGTTCTGGCGGACAGCCCGCTGAGCCCCACGCTGAACATCCGTGCCTACAATCACCTGCTCGGCGAATCCGGCATCAGTTTCTTTGCCACGCAGAAAACGGCACGGAAATATACGACCAGTTTCCCGCGTTCCATCAACGGCGCGCCCATGCTGATGCCGACCGGCAGCAGCGCGTTGCGCCGCATGCTGGAGCAATGGTTCGAGCGGCAGAATATAAAACCGATAGTCGTCGCCGAATTCGAAGATCGCGCACTGATGAAGGCGTTCGGGGAAGCCGGTGCCGGTATCTTCACCTCTCCAACCGCAGTGGAAGACGATGTGGTCGCGAAATACGGCGTGCGCGTCATCGGCCGGACCAACGAGGTCAAGGAACGCTTCTATGCGATTTCCGCCGAACGCCACATCAAACATCCGGCGGTGACGGCGATTACGGAAACCGCCCGCAACGAGCTGTTCGCGCCGGTCTGATACGCCCCATCCCTTCCCATTGGCACACGCCCTGTACAGTCATTAATCCCTGGTAGCGGATGTTTCCATGGCGGCAGTCATAGTTCGAGTTTTCCGAAGGATTCGCCTGCACATTACGAATTTAATCTCTTCGGGTGATTCTATAGAGTGATCCTCGAGATCAGCTTTCACAGAGTGAGGAACATGACGATGCAAATTTCGATACAGTCCCGCAGCTTTACACTCACCGATGCCATTCGTGATCACGTGCACAAACGCATCAACTACACGTTGACCCGCACCGCCGCACACATTCGGCGAATAGAGGTGAGGCTATCGGACA
>JBFEJM010000223.1:0-4571 GCA_041553175.1 Gammaproteobacteria bacterium
CCAACGGCAGCGCCGCCATATCCGCCGCATCCACATAGGGCGGATTGCTGATAATGATGTCGTAGCGCCGGTCCGACAGCGCAGCAAAGAGATCGGACTGGATCAGCTCGACCCGCTCCTCCAGACCATGGCGGGTGACATTGCGCTTGGCCACCCGCAATGCATCTGCGGAAAGGTCGGCGGCGTCCACTTTTGCCTGGTCGAAGTAATGGGCACAGGCGATCGCGATACAGGCGCTGCCGGTGCACATATCCAGTATCGAGTACACACTGTCCGCTTCGACCCAGGGCGAGAACTGCATCTCGATCAGCTCCGCCAGCGGTGAGCGCGGAATGAGCACCCGATCGTCGACATAAAAGGACAATCCAGCGAACCAGGCCTCACCGATGAGGTAGGCGGCCGGGATACGCTCCTTGAAGCGGGTACGCAGGAGATCAACCACCGCGTGACGTTCTTCCGGAGTCAATACCGCATCGAAATAGGCTGCGGGCATATCGGTCGGCAGATGCAGGGCGTGCATGACCAGGATTGCGGCCTCGTCAACCGCGTTGTCGGTACCATGTCCGAATGCCAGCGCGTGCTCATTGAAACGGCTGGCTCCCCAGCGGATAAAATCCCGCACCGTGGTCAGAACCTGCAATACCGCATCCGGACTTTCCATCGCCACTCTCTCCGCCGTTGGCCGTGGATCGCCATGATAGCCGATTCCGCACGGACAGATAACGTTCGGGATAGGAGACATCGACAAGCTGTGGGATAATCCCGCGCCATGAACAATCAACCGCACAAGCAGCAGGGACGCACCGCGATACTCGCGCTCATAGGTATGATCGCCCTGGTAGTGGGCATATGGTCGGCACTGCAGTTGCGCCAACCACCACCGCCACCGGTGCTGTCGCACAGCACGACCTGGCTCAATCAGCCCCGCCCATTGCAGGCCTTTGAACTCGTCGACCACAAGGGGCAACCCTTCACACTGGAGCGCCTGCGCGGCACCTGGACCTTCATGTTCTTCGGCTACACCCACTGTCCCGATGTCTGTCCGACCACGATGACATCACTGAACGGTGTCAGTCGCGAGTTCGCCAAGCTGCAGGGGCGGGTGCCCGCTGCGCAGTTCGCCTTTGTCTCGATTGATCCGGAACGCGACAGCGTTGACCAACTGGCCCGGTTCGTACCCTATTTCAACCCGGATTTCCTCGGTGTGACCGGCACTCTCGACTCGATCGATGCGCTCACCAAACAGTTGAGCATCATGTATCTGAAGGTGGAGGAGAATCGTCCCGGGGGTTACCTGATGGACCATAGCGCGGCCGTATTGCTGGTCGATCCGCAGGCACGCTTCCATGCCCTGTTCTCGGCCCCACTCGACCCGCTCAGCATCGCGCGGGATTTCCAACAGATCGGTTTGTATTACGAGGCTCTGCAATGAACTTTTTCCGCTTGCTTCCCGTCGGCCTGATGGCCGCCCTGTTCAGCTTCAGCGCGCAGGCGGAGGAGCTGGTCATCACTGAGTCCTGGGTACGCGAAGGCCCGCCCACCGCAGCCGTCCTGGCGGGTTACATGCGTATCCACAATCCGGGCGACAAGGATATCGTGATCCATGGCGCCGAGAGTCCGCAGTTCGCACTGGTCGAAATCCATCGCACCGAGGTGGTCGAGGGTGTCGCACGGATGGTGCTGCAAGATCAGCTCGTCGTTCCCGCCGGGGAATCGATCGTGCTTGAGCCGGGCGGTCTGCACCTGATGCTGATCCAACCCGACAAGCCGTTGCGGCAGGGAGACAATATCCGTATCGGTCTGCATCTGGACAATGACTGCGCGGCGTTTACTACACAGGTGCGCCGCAGCCCAGCCGCTGACGGCGATCACAGCGATCATCACCACTGATCGACAGCACAGCACATGACGTCCGCAAACGACCGTGCCGACCTGGGAGATTATCTTCTCTCCTGGCCACAGTACCTGCTTCCGCATCACGCCCTGTCGCGGCTGGTACTCGCGGCGACACGCTGGGAGACGACCTGGTGGAAAGATCTGTTGATCGCCACCATCCGCCGCCGCTTCGATATCGACCTCGACGACGCCGTTGAAACCGACCCGCGTGTCTACCCCAGTTTCAATGCATTCTTCACCCGTGCGCTGAAGTCGAATGCCCGCCCGCTTGCCGGCGCCCCCGACAGCATTGCCTGCCCGGTCGACGGCCGCGTCAGTCAGGTCGGCACCATAGAAGGCGACCGTATTTTTCAAGCCAAGGGTCGCGATTACAGCCTGCTTGAACTGCTGGGTGGTGACCCGGCGCTTGCCGCCCCCTTCACCGACGGCGAGTTTGCGACACTCTATCTGTCGCCGCGGGACTATCACCGCATTCACATGCCGCTCGGCGCGACGCTGACCGACACCGTTTATATCCCCGGGCGCCTGTTCAGTGTCGCCCCGCACACGGTGCGCTCGATACCGCGGGTATTCGCCCGCAATGAACGACTGGTCGCGTTGTTCGACACCGAGGTCGGCCCCATGGCCATGGTGCTGGTGGGTGCCCTGTTCGTCAGCTGCATCGAGACGGTCTGGGCCGGTGTGGTCACACCTCCGCACGGTTACCGGGTACGACATCAGCCCTACCCGAATTCGAATCAGCCCGTGACGCTGGCGCGCGGCGCGGAAATGGGTCGTTTCAATATGGGGTCGACCGTCATCCTGCTGTTCGGCAAGAACAGGGTCCAATGGGAAACGGGGCTGGTCGCGGATGCGGCCGTGCGCATGGGCCAATCGATCGCCCGAATCCTGCGCTGATCCGGCCGTGCGGGCCGCAGCAAGGCGCCGCGAGAGTTTTTTCCGGCACGCGTTCGCGATCTCTGGTATCCTTGCCCGCCGATTCAGCAACACCCTCCGGATCCGGTCATGCACCCAATGCTAAATATTGCCACGCGCGCTGCCCGCGCGGCCGGCGACCTGATTGTGCGACAGATCGATCGTGTCGATCAGCTGTCCATCACCAACAAAGATCGTAACGACTACGTCTCTGAGGTCGACCGTCAGGCGGAAGACGCCATTATCCGCATTCTGCGCAAGGCCTATCCTCAGCATGGCATCCTGGCGGAGGAAAGCGGCGTCCAGGCCGGTGACGACTACCAGTGGGTCATCGACCCCCTGGACGGTACAACCAATTTCTTACACGGCTTTCCCCAGTTCTCGGTCTCCATCGCGCTCCTGCACAAGGGTCGTCTGGAACAGGGCGTGGTCTACGACCCGCTGCGTCAGGAGCTGTTTACCGCCAGCCGCGGCGGCGGCGCCATGATGAACAATCGACGGCTGCGGGTCAGCGCCCGCACCTCGCTGAGCGGCGCGTTGCTGGGCACCGGGTTCCCCTACAAGGACCATCAGCACCTGGACGCCTATCTGGCGATGCTCAAGGATCTGATCAAGGAGACGGCGGGCATACGCCGGCCGGGCTCCGCCGCGCTCGACCTCGCCTATGTGGCGGCCGGCCGTCTGGACGGATTCTGGGAGATCGGCCTGAACAGCTGGGACCTCGCCGCGGGAGCCCTGCTGATACAGGAGGCTGGCGGCATTGTGGGTGACTTCACGGGCGGCCCCAGCTTCCTCAAGAACGGCAATATCGTTGCCGGGAATGTCAAAGTGTTTTCTGAACTAATCAAAACCATACGCCCACATCTCACACCGGCGCTGCAGGGCTGATCCGGGGCGGAAACCTGATCCGAAACGCTCAAGGAATTAATCGCTGAACCCGACATAGTGGGTAACTCTCGTGCCTGCCGGCGACCGCTGCAGGACGTTCGGGTCGGAGCCCAGATAACAATGACTATGTTGCGACTCAGCCCCGAGGAGCGGGCCAAACTGGCGCTGGAACTGACCATGCGGGATGCCCTGGGTGGACTGGAAGAACTGGTCAACATGGATATCTATCGCGTCGAGCCGGGGTGTTTCGAGATCCTCGGCATCGAACGTCCGGCCCCGATCCGCGCCCCGATCCGCGCCATCCGTCAGCAATTAGAACCCGCCAACATACTGACTTTTCCAAAGAAGTCCCGCCGGGCCGGCTAAGGTTCTCAGGGCCTGCTCGCGGCCCAGTTGCGTTTCCCTAATGTGACATTTGTGTTATACACAGTGTAAGTCCGGTCTTGGCCGGGTGAGCCGAATCCATCCTAACGAGAGGCTGGTGTATAACATGAAAGCAACGCTGCTTACGCTCATCACCCCCCCCTTGGCCGCGTGTCGCTATGGCTGCGCCGGTTGCTGTGCAGCCCCGATCGGAGTGTTCTGGCTGGCTGGCATTGTCAGTATCCTGTACGGCGCCGTCTGGGGCGGTCCGGTGGAGGGCACCGGTTGGCAGACCGTCTTGCTGGGGGTCGCGTTGTGGGGATTGGCCGCGATCTGGGCCATGCTGACTATTCGGGGCGCGGACGAGGACAAGTGCGCCGACCGCAGCAGCACCCTGTGCAGCACCATCCTGCCAAGCACGGATGAAACAGACCCGTTCGAGGAAGTACGCAAAGCGCGCTGAATTCCACGCCTGACTGACCGGCTTCGATTCGGGCCCTGCCGGGCCA
>JBFEJM010000224.1:0-4571 GCA_041553175.1 Gammaproteobacteria bacterium
AGCGAGCAGATCGGAACCTTTCCGTTGCCGGAATCGCAACTCGACCGGTTCCTGATGCGCATCGAACTCGGCTATCCCGATACGACCGCCGAGCGCGAACTGCTGGCCGGTCGCGACCGGCGTGCGATGCTCGGTGAGCTCAAGCCAACCCTGACGCCGGCGGACCTGATGGCGCTGCAGCAGGACGTCGATGCGGTTCACGTCAGTGCGGCACTGCTCGATTACGTCCAGGGACTGTTGGCGCTGTCGCGCCAATCGGATCGCTATGTATCCGGACTTTCCCCGCGCGCCGGGTTTGGATTGCTTCGAGCCGCTCGCGCCTGGGCGCGGCTCGACGACCGGGATCATGTGCTTCCGGAGGATGTGCAACTGGTCCTGCCTGCGGTAGCCGGCCATCGTCTGCGCAGCCGTGACAGCCTGTCGAACAGCGAAGGGGATGCCCTGGTCACCGCACTGCTCGAAATGCCGATTCCTTAATATACTGTATATATTGGTAATATATTGTTTATTGCATGAATCGCTTAATATTAGAGTTAACTATTATATTAGCTATATATATGAGTATAGGCTTGTGACCGATTTTTGGGCCGTCTTTCGCCACCCCTGGTCCGCTTTTTTTCAAAGCCGTACCGGGCGGGCGAGTGACAGTGCCTGGGCCGAACTCGGCCCGCGGCGGATATTCATCCTGCCGACCCGGGCCGGGCTCGCCTATGCCGGCCTGCTGCTGGTCATGCTGCTGGGCGCGATCAACTACAACAACAATCTCCTCTTCGGGCTGACCTTTCTACTGACAGGTCTCGGCCTGGTGACCATGCTGCACTGCTACAACAACCTGGCCCGGTTGCGGCTGCGGGCGGGTCAGGGCCGGCCGGGATTCGTCGGTGAACCGCTCGGCTTTCAGATCTGGATTCAACCGGCCGACCAGCGCCCCCGCCATGCCATCGCGCTCAAAGCGGCCGACGGCGGCGTGGCCCAGGGCCAGGTCGAGGCGACCGGCAGCGCGCTCTGGCTGTTGCGGACGGCAACCCGGCGCGGTCCCCTGCCGCTGGGTATGGTGACCGTCTCCAGCCGGTTCCCGCTGGGTCTCTTCCACACCTGGTCGCGGGTCCAGTTCGAACACACCGAACTTGCGTATCCGGCGCCGGCCGCGCCTGGCACACCCCCACCGACACAGCCCGATGCCGAGGCGCAGCTGGGTGATCGTGGCGACGGTCGGGACGACTTCCGTGGCTTTCGCACCTACCACCCGGGGGACTCGCTTCGGCTTATCTATTGGAAAGGATATGCCCGCGGGCAGGGGCTGTTGACCAAGGAATTCGGCAGTGCACAGTCACACGAGTGCTGGATCGATTTCGCCCTCGCCCCGGAACCTGACCCGGAAGCGCGCCTGCGGCGTCTGTGCCGCTGGATACTGGACGCCGAACGGGCGCAGATCCGTTACGGCCTGCAGTTGCCCGGGCAACACTGGCCGCCGGGACGTGGCAACGCCCATCGCGATCAGTGCCTGGCGGCCCTGGCCTGCTTCGGGACTCCGCCATGAAAGCGGTGGCGACATGGCAGCCACGGCCCGGGCAATGGTTGTGGCTCGCCGCCGCCCTGGTTCCGGCAGCGACACCGCATCTGTTCCGGCTGCCATTGTGGCTGGTCGGCATCTGGCTGGTGGCGGTCAGTTGCCGACCGCTGTTCGCCCAGCAGGGACGGCCCGCGCCCGGATTCCTGTTTCGTCTGCTGGTGACGGTCGCGACCGGGGCCGGATTATTGCTGCATTTCGGTACGGTGATCGGACGCGACGCTGGCAGCGCCTTGTTGGTCATGATGGCCGGGCTCAAATTGCTCGAACTCAAACAGCGGCGTGATGCGACCCTGCTGATGCTCCTCAGCTACCTGTTGGTCGGGGTCCAGTTCCTGTTCAGCGAATCCATCGGCACTGCCGTCTACGCGGCTACGGTAAGTGTGTTGATCACCGGCGCTTGGATCGCCCTCGGCACTACGACCGGCCGTCGACCCTGGCGCGATGATCTTGCCCTGGCCGCGCGCATGCTGGCGCAGGCGCTTCCCATCATGCTGGTTCTGTTTGTGCTTTTTCCGCGCTTGCCCGGTCCACTGTGGGCGCTTCCCAGTGATGCCCGCAGCGCCCGCACCGGCCTCAGCGGTGATATGCAGCCGGGCAGCGTCAGCCGCCTGGTTCAATCCAACGCGGTCGCTTTTCGAGCGGATTTCGCGGGACCGGTTCCGCCACCGGCCCAGCGCTACTGGCGTGGGCCGGTATTTGAATTCACCGACGGTCGGCGCTGGTGGCCGGCAGCCGACATCGAGCCGGTTCAGCCAGCGCCGGACCGTCTGCCATTCCAACCCCTGGGCCAGGCCTATCGGTATACCGTTACGCTGGAACCGAGCGGCCAACCCTGGCTGCCCGCGCTGGAATTGCCGGTGACTCTGCCGGCCGACGCCCGCAGGCTCTCAACGCTGGAGCTGAAGGCGGCACGCAACATCGATGTGCTGCGGCGGGACAACTATGTTTCCTATCCCGAGGTGCGGATTGCGCGTTTCGAGGCCGCTGAACTGCGCCGCAATCTGCGCGTGCCGGCGCAACTCAGCGAGCGCGTGGCCGGACTGGCGCGGACATGGCGCAACAGCCTGGAGGATGACACCGCCATCGTCGCCGCTGCGTTAGCTCATTTCAACACCCAACCTTTCATCTATACCCTTGAGCCACCCTTGCTCGGCGACGACCCGGTCGACGCCTTCCTGTTCGAAACCCGCCGCGGCTTCTGCGAACACTATGCCGCCGCCTTCACGCTGCTCATGCGGGCTGCGGGTATACCGGCGCGTGTTGTCACCGGCTATCAGGGCGGCGAGATCAATCCACTCGGCGACTATCTTATCGTGCGGCAATCAGACGCCCATGCCTGGTCCGAGGTCTGGCTGCCACAGCAAGGCTGGGTGCGCATCGATCCAACCGCGGCCGTCGCGCCCGAACGTATCGAACGCCGTATCGACCTCGGGTTGACGCGCTCCAATGACGCAGTGCGCTTTCTGTTCGACGACGACAGCGCCGTGACGCATCTGGTTCGACGCGTCCGCTTCGCGCTGGATGCGGCCAACAACGGCTGGAATCAATGGGTGCTCAGTTATGGCGCGGAGCGCCAGCGCGATCTGCTGAAGCAGTTCGGCCTGCCAAATGCAGACTGGGAGGAATTTGCCTGGGCCCTGTTAATCGGAATGGGTATTGCGCTCGGTGTACTGGCTGCGGTGTTGTTGCGCACCCGTTCTTCACCGCGCGATCCGGTATGCGAACTTTATGAGAAATTCCGCCGGCGCATCATGCACTGCGGAATCCCAGTGCTGCCGAGCGATGGTCCGCACGACCTGCTCATACGCCTGGAGACTATCGCTCCACCCTGGATCGAACAGGCCAGGACAGTAACATCTTCATATATCGATCTACGCTATAAATCGCATACCGATGGCGAGACGCTGGAGCGGCTGAGGCGGGCGGTTAAGGCAATACGCTGTGTCTGATCAGGACCGCTACTTGCCGATGCAGAAGCTGGAGAATATTTTTCCCAGCAGATCGTCACTGGAAAACTCCCCTGTGATTTCGTTCAATGCCGACTGCGCCTGACGCAGTTCTTCCGCGAGCAGTTCTCCGGCGCGGCGTGTTTCAAGTTGTACGCGCCCGTTGTCGACATGAGCGCGTGCGCGTTCGAGCGCATCGAGGTGACGACGCCTGGCAATAAAGCCACCCTCGGTATGGTCGTCGTAACCCATGCAGATTTTCAAATGTTCGCGCAATGCATCAATGCCGCTGCCAGTCAGTGCGGACAGCGACACGGTGCCGCTGCGTTCGTCGTAACCGGCCGCGCGGCCGGTCATGTCTATTTTGTTTGCGATCAATGTGCGCGGCAGTTGCTGCGGCAGACGCTCGAGAATGGCACGGTCCGCAGGCGTCAGGCCCTGTCGGTCATCCACAACCAGGAGCACACGATCCGCCGACTCGATCGCGGACCAGGCGCGACGAACCCCTTCCTGTTCAACCAGGTCGTCGCTGTCGCGCATACCTGCCGTATCGATAATGTGCAGCGGCATGCCATCGATCTGGATATGTTCACGCAATACATCGCGCGTGGTGCCGGCGATGGGTGTGACAATGGCCGATTCGCGCCCCGCAAGTGCATTCAGAAGACTGGACTTGCCCGCGTTGGGTTGCCCGGCGATGACCAGCGTCATGCCTTCGCGCAACAGACAACCCTGTCGAACACTGGCACCCAGTGACGCGAAGCGATCCGTAATGGATGTCAAGCGGCGGCTGATGCCGGTGTCGGCGAGGAAATCGATTTCCTCTTCCGGAAAATCAATCGCGGCCTCGACGTACATACGCAGTTCTATCAGCGCATCCACCAGCACATGGATCTCATCGGAAAACGTTCCGGCAAGCGAACGTACCGCGGCACGCGCGGCCTGCGCCGTTCCGGCATCGATGAGATCGGCGATGGCCTCGGCCTGGGCAAGATCGAGTTTGTCATTCAGAAAAGCGCGCTCGGAAAACTCGCCCGGTCGTGCCAGCCGAC
>JBFEJM010000225.1:0-4565 GCA_041553175.1 Gammaproteobacteria bacterium
GAATCTGTTTTTCGGTACCGGGCTCCTGGCCGCCGAAATCATTGGATGGAAAGCCGGCCACCACCAGTCCACGCTCCCGATATTCGGCATACAGATTCTCCAGCCCCTCATATTGGGGCGTGAATGCACATTTGCTTGCGGTGTTGACAATCAGTACCACTTTGCCGCGGAAAACATCGCACAAATGCACCGATTCCTCACCCGCCAGCGGCCGTTGTTTGAAATCCAGCGCCGCCGGACAATTTCCCTGTGCGGCCGCCGTCGCCGACAGACCCAGAGCCACGATCCCCATCACACCCGTTTTCCAGTACATGACATATCTCCTGCTGTTCCAAGTTGATTCCATCACGATCCTGCCCCCACTATTGCCAGACGCCTGCGCAGATAGCGCATGAACCTGCCCAGCAGCGGCAATTTCTCATAGATACCCTGCGCGGGATCCCAGTAGTCGATGTGTTCAATGGCTTTTCCCTGCACGTCGAAACGCACGAAACTCATGCCCGGAAACGCGATTGTCAGGCCCTTCAGTTCGCACTGAAACTGCCAACGAATACTGGCCGCATCACCTGCACACATCCAACCGTCGATCCTGAACCTGGGGGAACCGGTGGTCTTGAACATGTGTTCGAAAATGCGCCGTACCGCATCGCGACTGCCGACATCATTGAAGGGATCTTTGAAATGCACGTCCGGCGCAAAGTATCTGTCCAGCTCGGCCAACGACGCCGGCTGCATGTTTTCAAACCATTGAAGATAGTCCCGCACAGCCTGACTGCAGTTGCATTTCGATTCCGTCATGCCTTGGTAATCCTTTTCACCAGCGGAAAAAAGAGTCGGTATGGCATGCATCGCAGCAGCTTCATCAGCCAGGCGAACCTGCGCGGAAAGGCAATTTCGAATGTGTCCCGTTCAAGCGACTTCACCACCCGCTGTGCGGCGGCGGCCGGCGTCATCAGAAACGGCATGCGAAAGTTATTCTTCCGTGTCAGCGGAGTATCCACGAAGCCGGGATTGATAAGCCGAATCCGCACGCCCTGCTTGCGCAGTTCAGGTTGCAGCGCCTCGGCCAGATTGATCGTCGCCGCCTTGCTGGCGCTGTAAGGTGCCGCCAACGGCAGCCCGCGGTAACCGGCGATACTGGCGGTGACAAGGATCTGTCCCGCCCTGCGCGGAATCATGACCGGCAGCAATGCCGCCAGGCAATTCACTGCTCCCATGTAGTTCACCTCCATTAGACGGCGGAACAACTGAGCGTCAAATGCCTCGAGCGCCATGGGCGTGTAGTCACCCGCGTTGACGATCGCGATATCGATCGGGCCCATTCGCGCCTCAATGGCATCCACACAGGCACCGACCGCCGCCGCGTCGGTGACGTCCACCGGAAAGACACCAAATGTGTCTTCGGTCGCGGTCACGCCCACAGCCAGCGCGCGCAGGCGCTCTGCCCGGCGCGCGCTCACGGCGATCCGGTAGCCGGCTGACACGAGCTCGCCCGCCAGTGCAGCCCCAATGCCCGAACTGGCGCCGATCAGCCAAACCAGCCGTCCTGGTCGGTCAGCCATGGATGACTCCATTGAAACTCTCCAAGCAACTGATATTACGAGATATCATCATTCAGTTGTCGACCGCGGCCGACCTCCTTCGCAAAACCTGTACAGCGCACTTGCATACATTGTACAACTAATGTACCTTCTTGTACACGTTATGTACAACCTTAAGTGCGACAGGAGAAAACCATGCGCATCGCTGTGGTGGGAAGCGGAATTTCGGGATTGAGCGCCGCCTGGCTGCTGCGCACACGGCATGAGGTGAGCCTGTATGAGCGTAACGATTACGTTGGCGGACACACCCACACCCTCGAAGTACCGACCGCCAGCGGGACAACACCCGTGGATACCGGCTTCATGGTCTTCAACGAGCGCAACTACCCGCTGCTAACGGGTCTGTTCCGGCATCTGAACGTACAAGTCCAGAAGACAGACATGTCATTCGGTGTATCCATCGGTGGTGGCCGACTCGAATACGCCGGCTCCGGTCTCTCGACCCTGATGGCGCAACCGCGCAACTGGTTCAGCCCGACCCACTACCGCATGCTGAGCGATATTCTCCGTTTCAATCGCGAAGCAAAACAATCACTGCAGCGGGAGGATATGAACGGCCAAAGCCTGGCGGAATTCCTCGCCCAGGGCGGTTACAGCGAAGCCTTTCGCAACCGTTACCTGCTGCCGATGGCCGCGGCGATCTGGTCCTGCCCCCCGCAGACCATGGCGGAATTCCCCGCCCTGAGTCTGTTCCGGTTCTTCTTCAATCACGGTCTGCTCGATATAAAGAACCGGCCGCAGTGGTACACCGTCACCGGCGGCAGTCGCAGCTATGTGCGGCGGATGCTGGCGGATATGCGCGGCCGGGTGCTGATCAATCATCCCGTGTCGACTGTGCAGCGTACCGATTCGGGCGTACAGGTGACGGACGCCTGCGGCGCAACCCGGCACTACGATGCCGTGGTAATGGCAGCGCATGCCGACGAAACCCTGCGCATGCTGGTCGATCCGACCGCGCGGGAAAAATCGCTTTTAAGCCGATTCGCTTACCAGGCCAACCGGGTCTACCTGCATACCGACACCGCGCTGATGCCACGTCGCAAACAGGTGTGGTCATCCTGGAACTATCTCGCGCGCGAGGAGGCGGGCAGAACCGAAGCCGTCTCGGTCACCTATTGGATGAACCGCTTGCAGGAGCTGCCGGATGCGCCGCCCGTGTTCGTCAGCCTCAATCCGCTCCAGGCGCCGGCGCCGCACCACATCATTGCGGACATGACCTACGATCATCCGATCTTCGACAACGGCGCGATGATGGCGCAGCAGGCGCTGCATCAGCTGCAGGGCGAGGATCGCATCTGGTACTGCGGCAGTTATTTCGGTTATGGCTTTCATGAGGATGGTCTGCACTCGGCCGTTGCCGTAGCGAAACAATTCGGCGTTGAAGTGCCCTGGTTGCAGCATCCGGCGAGGGATCAGGGTATTCCCAGTCCTCAACAACCCGCCTGGGTGACGACATGAAAGCCGGCCTTCTCGAGGCACCAAACCGGATCTACCGCGGGCGAGTGATGCACCGGCGTCTCACCGACACGCCCTATCGATTTGACTATGCGGTGTTCAGCGTTCTGCTGGACATCGATCGGCTAAGCGATACCGCGGCGCAGAACCGGCTGTTCGGTTACAACCGACCCAATCTGTTCGCGTTTTACGATCGTGATCACGGGCCTGGAGATGATTCCCCGCTGCGTCCCTGGATCGAGGCGCATCTGCTGAGGTGCGGCGTTCGACTCGAGGGCGGCCGAATACAGTTGCTGTGCTTTCCGCGTCTGTTCGGCTATGTGTTCAATCCGCTCAGCGTCTGGTACTGCTATCACCGCGATGGCAGCCTGCGCGCCGTGCTATGTGAAGTCAGCAATACCTTTGGTGAACGCCACGGCTATCTGCTGCACGAGCAGGGTGAACCGATGCACTGGCCGGTGCGTGCGACGCGGTCGAAATGCTTCCATGTGTCGCCCTTTCTGCCCATGAAGTTGCGCTATCACTTCCGTCTCACCGCACCGGCCGAGGATTTCAATGTCGCCATCCGTTGCCTGGACGGGGACGCGCTGAATATGGCGGCGGTGCAGAGCGGCCACGCACAAAGCCTTACCGACGTCAATCTGCTGAGCAATCTACTGCGCATGCCACTCATGACCTTCAAGGTCATGCTGATGATTCACTGGCAGGCCTTGAAACTCTTCTTACGCAAGACGCCCCTCTACTCCAAACCTGCAGCTCCAACAAAGGAAGTCACGTCATGATCGGACAAGAAGTTATCCGTCCCCTGCGGATTCGGCCTTTTACCACGCCTGCCCTGCACCTGCTGGCAAGCTATCTCAGACATATTCAGATTGGCCGCTTGCACTTGCATTTCGAGGGCTACACCACTCAGACACTGGGCGATACGGATGATCTGGAGGCGACACTGGTACTGCGCAATCCCTCCGCGCTGTTACGGCGCGTGATATTGCGTGGCGCCGTCGGCTTCGCCGAGAGCTATATCGCCGGCGACTGGCAGACACCTGATCTTACCGCGCTGCTGCGGCTGTTGGCCCTCAACAAGGCACAGCTGAATACGCCTCTGGCCTACAATCCCGGACAGTGGGCGAATCGGCTGCGGCATCGCCTGCACGCCAATAATCGAACCGGCAGCCGGCGCAATATTCGCGCCCATTATGACCTGGGTAACGATTTCTACCGGCTCTGGCTGGATTCATCCATGAGCTATTCGGCGGCACTGTTCACGGATCCGGGCACGGCGTCATTCAGCGACCTGGCCACCGCACAACAGCGCAAGTATGACCGTATGCTCGATCTCATCGGCGCCGAACCCGGCCAGCATGTGCTCGAGATCGGCTGTGGCTGGGGTGGCTTCGCATTGGCCGCGGCGCGCCGCGGGCTGCGCGTCACCGGCATCACACTCTCACGCGAGCAACTGGCCTATGCCCAGACGCAGGTCGCACAAGCCGGCCTGGAAGACCAGATCGA
>JBFEJM010000226.1:0-4550 GCA_041553175.1 Gammaproteobacteria bacterium
ACACCCTGACCATCGTATTGCAGGAGCGTACTCAGGCCAGCAAGGATGCCAAGACCGAGACGTCCAAGGAAAACGACGTCAACATCGCCAATCCAACCTTGTTGGGATCGCCGCTGAAGTTCGATACACCGCTGCTGCCGCATGCGGATAACCGCTCCAGCACGCTCGGAACCAGTTTGTCGTCGACTCAGGAATTTACCGGCGAGGGCAGCAGCAGCCAGGGCAACAGCCTAACCGGCAACATCACGGTGACCATTGCCGATGTGCTGCCCAACGGCAATCTGGTGGTGCGCGGCGAGAAATGGCTCACGCTCAACCAGGGTGATGAATACATTCAGATATCGGGCATCGTGCGTCCCTATGATATCAAGGCCGACAACACGGTCCTGTCGGGCCAGGTGGCCGATGCCCGTATCACCTACAGCGGCGAAGGCATGGTTGCCGATTCCAACAGGATGGGGTGGTTGTCGCGTTTCTTTGCCAGTGTGATCTGGCCGTTCTGATCAAGCACGGCTGACGAGGTAAACAATAATGAACGCTCGTTGTATGAAAATCCTTATATTGGTCGCGGCAGTGGTCTGCAGCGGCGCGGTTTCGGCCGATCGTGTCAAAGACCTCGCCAGCGTCGCCGGTGTGCGCAGCAATCAGCTGGTCGGTTACGGACTGGTGGTCGGCCTCGATGGCACCGGTGATCAGACCAGCCAGACGCCTTTCACTGTTCAGAGTATCAAGAACATGCTGAATCAGTTCGGTATCACCGTACCGCCAGATGTGAACCCGCAGCTCAAGAACGTCGCCGCGGTTTCCCTGAGCGCGACGCTGCCGCCATTCGCCAAGCCGGGTCAGAGTATCGACGTGACAGCATCCTCTATCGGTAATGCCAAGAGTCTGCGCGGCGGTACCTTGTTGATGGCGCCGTTGCGCGGTGCCGATGGCCAGGTGTATGCCATCGCTCAGGGTAACCTGGTCGTGGGCGGTCTTACCGCCAGCGGTGGTGACGGCTCCAAGGTAACGGTCAATATTCCCAGTGTTGGACGCGTGCCCAACGGTGCCACCGTCGAACGTTCGGTAGAGAATCCGTTCATGGCCGGTGACTCGGTGGTGCTCAATCTGCATGCCATGGATTTCACCACGGCAAACCGCCTGGCTGTTTCCATCAACAAGACCATGGGGCCGGGTACTGCTCAGGCTATCGACGCCACCAGTGTGCGGGTCAACGCACCGCGTGATGCGGCGCAGCGCGTAGCCTATGTTTCCATGCTGGAAAGTCTGGAAGTCGAACCCGGCGAGGCGCCGGCACGGGTGATTGTCAATTCACGCACCGGCACCGTCGTCATCGGATCCCATGTGCGGGTGATGCCGGCAGCGGTCGCGCATGGCAGCCTGACGGTTACGATCACGGAAGACGTCGAGGTCAGTCAGCCCGCACCGCTGGCGCGGGCCGGACAGACTGCGGTGACCACTACCAGTGCGGTTGATCTCACCGAGGAGCCGGCACGGATGTTCCTGCTCAAGCCGGGCATCACGCTGAACGACATCGTGGTCGCGGTAAACCGTGTGGGTGCAGCGCCCAGTGATCTGGTCGCCATTCTTGAGGCGCTCAAAGAGGCCGGCGCATTGCGTGCCGAACTCATAGTCCTCTGATTCGGGTCAAAGACACCGGCAAACATTATGACAGCTTCCATCGATCCCAGTGTCTATACCGATATGCAGAGCCTCGCGCAGCTGCGCGGTAAGGTACGGGCGGATGGTAGCGATCAGTCACCTGAAACACTGCGCAAAGTGGCCGGGCAGTTCGAAGCGATGTTCATCAACATGATGCTGAAGACCATGCGCGAAAGCAGTCTCGGCGAAGGTCTGATGGACAACGATCAAACCAAATTCTATCAGGGGATGTACGATCAGCAGATCTCCCAGGAGTTGACCAAAGGCAAGGGATTGGGACTGGCCGACATGCTGGTACGCCAATTGGGTGGTGCCAGTGCCGCCGAGGCCACTGGCGAACGACCACGGATGACTACGGACCCCTTTTTGGGTCCGGCCATGTCCGGACGAAAGAATGTTGCCCAGGCAGGGTTGACTCAGCCGCAGGGAATGGACAACGCCACCGCAGCGGACGCCACTGCTGTATCTGGTTCGCCCAGCCAATGGCGTCCGGCCAGCCGTGAAGACTTTGTCGCTGATCTCTGGCCGCATGCCGAGCGTGCTGCGCAGACATTGGGTGTGGATCCACGCGCACTGCTGGCCCAGGCGGCATTGGAAACCGGTTGGGGACAACACATCATGCAGCAGGGACGAGGGCGCAGCAGCCACAACCTGTTTGGCATCAAGGCCGACAGCCGCTGGTCCGGTCCGCAGGCGATTTCACGGACGGTCGAGTATCGGGATGGCATTCTGCAGCGCGAGCAGGCGAGTTTCCGAGCCTATGCCTCACCGGCCGAGAGCATGGCCGACTATGCCGAATTCATCCGCTCCAACCCGCGTTACAAGGACGCCTTGGAAGTCAGTGATCCTGCTCAGTACCTGACGGAATTGCAGTCTGCCGGTTATGCGACCGACCCCAACTACGCCACGAAAATCATGAGTATTTTCAATAGCGATCAATTTCAGATGGCGGTTGCGGACGCTAAATATCAGGCCCGCCAGGCCGCTACAGGAACAGAGGAGATCGCCGTCCTGAATACGCAGCCTGAAGCCGAATTGAATACCGATATCCCTGTCAGTGATGGGGAGGTCTGATCATGGCCGCTGATATCTTTGGCACCGCGACCTCGGGACTGCTGGCCTTCCAGCGTTCCCTGGCAACGACCGGACATAACATTGCCAACGTCAACACACCCGGCTTTAGCCGTCAGCGGGTGGAACTGGGAACCCAGGTTCCGCAGGCCAGTGGTGCCGGTTATCTCGGCACCGGTGTGCAGGCGACCACTGTACAGCGGATGTACGATCAGTTCCTGACCGAAAGGGTCCGTTCAACCACCTCACAGAGTTCGAGCCTGGAAGTGTATCGCCAGTTCGCGGCACGCACGGCCGATGTGCTGGGCGATGCCGATGCCGGATTGAACGGTGCGCTGGAAAACTTCTTTAACGCCGCCCAGCAGGTCGCCGACGATCCGACTTCGATTGCGGCACGCCAGTTGATGTTGTCCGAGGCGGCCTCACTGACCAGCCGGTTTGAATACCTTGATGCCCAGCTCAGCGCCACGCGCAAGGAAGTGAATGACCAGCTCGGTGGGCTCACTGGTGAGGTGAACAGTCTCAGTCAGGCAATCGCCGATATCAATGAAGACATTATTGTCGCCACCGGTCGCGCCGGGGGGCAGCCTCCGAACGATCTCCTGGATGAACGCGACCGTCTGCTGGAGGAGCTCTCCAAGCTCGTGTCCGTGACCACGGTCAAGCAGGACAATGGGGCGCTGAATGTGTTTGTCGGCAACGGCCAATCGCTGGTGACCGGGTTCAATGCCGCGACTTTGAGCGTGCAGGGCAGTCCCTTCGACGCCACCCAAAAGGAAATCATCTATAGCGTAGGCGGTTCCTCGACTGTGATTACCAACAACATCACAGGTGGGAAGCTGGGTGGACTGCTCAAGTTCCGTGACGAAATTCTGGATCCGGCGCAGAACGGCCTCGGTCGCGTCGGTGTCGTGCTGGGTACGGAATTCAACAGCCAGCACGTGCTCGGTATGGATCTGGATGGCAATCAGGGTGGCGCGTTCTTCAGCCTGGGTGTTCCGCAGACCAGTGCAAGCATAGCCAACACCGGCACCGGCACTGTGACAACGAACTATGATACGGCAAATATCGGTAATCTGACGACGCGGGATTACATCATCAGCTTCGACGGTGCAGCGTGGAATCTGGCCGATGTTGACGGAAATCCGGTTGCCATGACGGGCTTGGGTACAGCCGGCTCTCCCTTCATCGCCGATGGCTTGAGCATTGTTGTGGGAGGTGCGGCAGCGGCCGGAGATCGTTTCCAGATTCGTCCGACGCGTGATGGTGGCGACGATATCGGGCTGGCTATCGATAACGTCCGTGCAATTGCGGCGGCTGCGCCGGTACGGGTTATCGAAGGAACCAATGCCAATGGTCTGCCGACCAACACCGGCGACAGTGCCTTCAGTTTTGCCGGTGTGAATGCGGGGTTCACACCCCTTGCCGCCAGCATAAACTTTACTTTCAATGCCGGTACCAATCAGTTCAGTTATAGCGACGGTGGTGCTGTCGCCGGGACTATTGCCTATAACCCGGCGACCGATAGTGGTACGACCTTTACTGTCGCGGGAGTGGATTTTTCAGTTACCGGAACCCCAGGCAACGGCGACCAGTTCATTATCGGCAATAACACCAACGGCGCCGGCGACAACGGCAACGCGCTCTTGTTGGCCGGGCTGCAGACGGCACTCACGGTAGAGAACGACACCACAAATTTCCAGGGTGCCTATGCCCAGTTGATTTCGGAAATGGGCAGCCTGTCGCGCAAGGCGGAGATCAGCGGTACTGCACAGCAGGCATTGCTGCGGCAGGCCACCGAGGATCGCGACAAT
>JBFEJM010000227.1:0-4529 GCA_041553175.1 Gammaproteobacteria bacterium
ATCGAGATCGTTGACCCAGTAATAATCCTGCAGTTGGTCGCCGTAACGGATCGTACGCAGAACCTCGATCGCACGCTGCTGCGCGTCAGCCCGGCTCATATCTCCTCGCATTTCGCGCGCGTGATATCCGTCCAGAATGTGCCAGGCCACCGAAGTCAGTTCGCGCAGCGCATCTTGTTTGCGCAGCATAAGCGCGTGATCAAAGGCCGGGAGAAAATAGCCGAAGACGGCGGCGACGAAAATAAGGAAGGCAACCAGCGTGGGCAGGATCACCTTTACACTATCGATTATCAGGCGGCGTACCGATGATGGCATCGTCTGGCCTTGCTGGACTGTGTCAGTTCGATCGCGGAAACCCATGTGCCAATACAATAGCACTGCACAGGAGTTCAACCTACCCGCCAGCCATTTTCACACCTGACCCGGACCAGGGGTTGCGGTTTGGATCCGCATCGGACACCTTAGGATGCATCAGCCTTTTTCCCGCATTGGTGTAGAATGAAGAAATCAGATCTCTGGAAAACCCGAATGATAGCGCCGCCATGCAGGCATTGATCGCACAACTCAAACAAACCGTCAGCTCGCTCAGTGGGCGTTTCAGCAAGGTACTCCGGCGCAGCAGCACAGCGACCACCGGTAGCGAGGAAAGCAGCCTCTGGCCCCTGGCCGACGCGCTGCGCCTTGCGCGCAATCCCGACACCTGCACCACAAGGGCCCGCTGCGAGGCCTATACCTTTGCACCACTCGAGGCGGGTGACCCGCGCTTCAGCGCACGTGACGAGCCGATGGCCGCGCTGGAACAGATAATCGAGGTCTGGCGCAGCGGCCGCCCGACCATGGCGATTGTCAGCGGACCGCAGGGTTGCGGTGTCACCAGCCTGCTCAATCAGATCCAGCGACACCTGAGCGCGGAGGAAACCCTCCGCTCAGTGTCGTTGGCGGGGCGGGCCAATGGCTCGACCGACATGTACGGTGTCGCGGCGAAGCTGTTCGACCTCGATCCGGTACCGGATTCGCCCGAGGCATTGATCAGACAGATCAACAGCGCCACGCCACGCGTTGTGATTATCGACAATGCACACTACCTGGCCTCGCGCGTCAGAGGTGCCGCCGACACTGCCCGCAGCCTGGGTTCACTTATGGTGGCCAGCCAGCAACGCCATCTCTGGATCATGGGCTGCCGCCGCCAGGCCTGGAAGCGAATGATCTACCTGTATCAGGCCGACCGCTTCTTCACCCACAGCATTGAGCTGGATTATTTCAATTCCACTCAGCTTAGCGCGCTGCTTGCCGCGCGCATGGAGGCCGCCGGCGAGGCGTCGGACGACAGCGAGCCGCGCGATCTGCAGCGCCTGCAGCAGTTGTCCCGCGGCAAACCCGATCTTGCTTTTCTGTACCAGCTCTGCGGAGCACTCGACGATCCCGAGACGGCACGACCGCTGGATCTGGGTATTCTGAAGGGCCTGGAGATCGACGATCTGTTCACGCTGGCCGAACTGGCGGTTCACGGTACGCTGCACCAGGATGAACACCGCGATATTTTTCGGATCGGGCCGGCGAGCAGCAAATTGCGGCTGGAGCAGTTATGCAACTGGGGTCTGGTTGAGCGCGTGACGGCAGATGACCCCGAGCAGCGAACACAGTATCGGATCGCACCGTTACTGTCGGCTCATATCACCGACTTTCTGTTCAAGTCGAATTATCTGTACTGAGGTCGATTGCCATGCAGGAAGGTCTGCTGAAAGAACTCGTTGCACTGCTGTCGCTGGGACATGTGCTCGCGGCGGCGATTGCCGTCCTCATCGGCTGGCTGCTGCTGGTTGCCGTCAAGTTCAGCCTGGCCCGGCTGGTGGAACATTTTCCACGTTATCGCCTGCAGATTGGCCAAAGCTTTCCGGTCGCGCGCATCCTCATCTGGGCCGGCGTCATCGCCTATATCGTCTTCGGCATTATCAATCCGCCCCAGGAGGTGATGTTCGCCGTACTGGGTGCGGTCGGCCTGGCCGTCGGTCTGGCGGCGCAGGACGGCATCCGCAATCTGCTGGCCGGGGTCATGATGATTTTCAACCCGCCGTTCCGGGTCGGCGACATGGTGCGCTGGGGCGAGCACTACGGCGAGGTCACACGCATTGATCTGAGCGTCACCTGGCTGCACACGTTCACTGACGACGTCATCATGGTGCCCAACGCCGGCATACTGACCCAGGCCATCGTCAATTCGAACAGCGGGGAACTGGCCGAAATGATTGCGGTCGACGTGGACCTGCCTGTTCAGGTGCCGGTCCGGCGTGTGAAGGAGCTGGCGCTGGAAGCGGCCCGCTGCTCGCCCTACTCCTACCTGAAGAAACCCATATTTGTGCTGGTCGAGCCGCGCTTCGACTATCGCCCTCTGTTGCGCTTCACCATCAAGGCCTATGTGCTGGATGTCCGCCTGGAGCGGCGTCTCGCCAGCGACATCATCGAACGTCTGTTCGAGGCGCTGGGCGAGGAAGGCCTGCTGAATCACGCCAGCAGCGCGGCCGGCAGCTGACACCCCGCAGCCGTTTCCAATCGGCGCAACGGATCCATAGACTCTACAGCAGGGCCCGCACTTCCCGTCGCCTCGCCCTGAATAACAGCACACCCAGCATGTACCCGATCGCGGCGCCACTGACATGGGCGATGATATTCACTTCGCCCATGTCCTCGGACCGAAGCAACGCCAGCACATCCCAACCGACATACCAGCCGACCAGAACCCAGGCCGGGATCGGGATAATCCGCACAATCACCAGAAACCAGAGGAAACACTTGATGCGCCCGCGCGGCAGGAAAAAGGCGAACATGGCCATCATGCCCATCACCACGCCGGACAGCCCGACGGTCGGCATGGCATCCGGTACCGCCAGCATTGCCAGCGAATAGAAGGTATGCGTGCCCAGCGCGAGCAGGACGACAA
Source organism: Gammaproteobacteria bacterium (assembly GCA_041553175.1). Lineage (GTDB taxonomy): Bacteria > Pseudomonadota > Gammaproteobacteria > Thiohalobacterales > Thiohalobacteraceae > JAHJQQ01. The sequence continues at coordinate 2,939 of JBFEJM010000227.1, forward strand.
CGCCCGCATAGACCAGTGACCCCAGGATCACCTCGACCGTCGCCGCAAAGGCGAAAAAGAAAAACAGATTGCCGATGACATGATCCCAGCTGCCGTGCGCGAAAGCGGCGGTGATCATATGCCATACGTTCCAGGATTTTGGCTGATACCACAACGCCTGGGTCTCGTACTTCGGCACCTGCGCCTGAAAACTCTGATAGCGATCGCCGATGACTTCACTCTTATAAGCGACATTCGCCTCGGGCGTCAGACCCAGCAGCGGCTTGCCCTGCGTGGCGAACGCGTCGATCTCGCGCTGCGGCTGATCCGACAGATGTATCTTCCACATCATCTTGGCGCAGCTTTCCGCCCCGGCATCACCCAGGGTCCGATCGAGCACCATCCGCCACATCTGCGGCCCCGGTTCCTCGCAGAAGCTGATTCCGTTTTTCAGAACCTTGCGTTCGTTCAGAAACTGATTGTTGTAGATCAGCAGACACAGAATACAGATGGCGATCGTGATGAAGGGAAACCGGAACAGGTTCAGATCGGCCTTGAACGGAAGGAAAAGCATGTCACACAACCTTGCTGCGGTGGGGGGCTGGGTTCAGCCGACGGTTCCCTGAATACAGGCGATCCCGCCAAAGCCGGATGGTAACGGCCTGCCGGGAATCTGTACAGCAAGCGCGCGCCGATGCTATTCCGGCACCAGCCAGTCACAGACACTGCCGCCTTCGCCCTGTGGCGTCAGGCAGCCCCACAACTGCGGCAGCAGTTGCGCGAGCTCATCGGCCAACGGCCAGGGCGGGTTGACGATCAGCATACCGCTGCCGGTGAAACGGGTACGATCGGCGTCGGCGTCGATACAAAGTTCCGTGCACAGAATCCTGCGGATGCCACTGGCGGCGACGGCCGACTGGAAGCGCTCGACCAGCGAACGCGACATCACCGGATACCAGATCGCATACACGCCCGTCGGCCAGCGGCTGTGCGCCAGGATCAGACCTTCGACGACGCGCTCGTACTCGTCCTTGCGTTCGTAGGGCGGATCGATCAGCACCAGACCGCGCCGTTCCTTCGGCGGCAGAAAGGCCTTCAGACCCTGATAGGCATCCTGCAGATGCACCGCGACCTGGCGATCACCGGCGAACAGGGATTTGAGTTGCGCATGATCGGCCTTGTGCAGTTCGCTCACTACCAGCCGATCCTGCGGTCTTAGCAGCGCCCGCAGCAATCGCGGCGATCCCGGATAGACCTCCAATCGCGCCGGATCGGCGTTCTCCGCCCGCACCAGACCGACATAGTCCGCGATCGCTTCCGGCATATCGGCGCAGGCCAGCAGGCGCAGAATGCCGTTGCCGAACTCGCGGTTCTTCTGCGCCGCCTCCGCTTGCAGATCGTATCGCCCCACACCCGCATGGGTATCGAGCACAAAGAACGGTGTCTTCTTGCGTGCCAGCGCGCGCAGCAGCCGCACCAGAACGACATGCTTGAAGACATCGGCGAAATTGCCGGCATGGTAGATATGACGGTAGCTGAGCATGGGTTGGACGTTTAGCTTTCTATAAACCCGATTTTAACCGCAAAGGACGCGAAGGCGCGCGAAGGAAAA
>JBFEJM010000228.1:0-4526 GCA_041553175.1 Gammaproteobacteria bacterium
GATCCTTGAACCGATGCTTCAGCAAAGTTCTCAGGTTGAAGCCGGTCATGGTTTCCGCATAACGGTTGGCAAGCAGAATGGTTCCGTCGCGCGACTGAGTAAGAACCAGTATCTGAGCGGTATCGAGCAAGCCACGGACGAAGTCGCGTTCCTGCGTCAACTCCTGCATTTTCTCCGCCAGGCTGCGGCTGCGCTGCGCGACCTCCGCCTCCAGACTTTCAAGCTGGAAGGAGAGGTCGACTGCGCTTGCATCGAGCTGATCGATCTCGTCATTGAAACCGATAAACCGTGGCCGGTGGCTCTGAATGGTCGAGCGGGCCTGATTGAATGCGCTGCGGGCGAGAAGCGGGAGCGCCACCGCCGTGCGGCGAAGTCGCGACAGCGGCGTCCACAGCACCAGCAGCAGTACAGCCTCGGATACAATCATGCCAACCAACCCCAACACAATCGCCTTGTCGGTGGCCCGTTGGATTTCTGCGATGGCACTGGAGATGTCGTTGATCAGTATCAGGTAGCCCTGACCATTGTCCGAATAGGCCTCCAGGGGCACGGCCCAAACGTCATAGGTGGAACTCTCGACCTGGAGCCGATGGTCGTGCTTGACGAGTTGGTCAAGGGGTGTTTGTCGTGCTGTTTCCGTCAACACCGGGTAGAGCTCGGTTGCGCGGGTAAGGGCTACGACCCGGGCCCCCCATTCCCGCAGGAGGCGGACTTCAGTGCTGTTGCCCGATGCCGCCAGGTCAGTCACCAGGATACCGACATTGATATTGGTCGAATTGCTGAAGTCGATAATGACATCCGCCAGCGATGTGCTGAGCAGAACATTGAATGCGTGTTGTTGTGCGACCAGGAGCGGAACGGAGGTGTATTGAACGCAGCCCTGACTGCAATCAATTGCGGTGATGGGGCGTTCGGTCTGATTTGCCCGATGTACAATCGATGCGATGTTTTCCTCGTTGCCGGTCTGGCGTTTACTCAAACCCCAGGCACTGATCAGGCTGTCGTCGGAGCGGTAGAAGGCGATACCCTCGACATTCATGTCGAACTCAAGCGTAGGCCAGTGCGGGGCGAATGCCTGTTCTATCTGATCGGGATCGTTGTTCGCCAGCGATTGTTCCATTCCGTCAAGTGCAGGGATGATCGCCCCCAACTGCTGCAGCCGATTGGCCGACTGCTGGAACATCCCGGTCAGAATGAGTTCGTTGCGCGTATGCAGGGTGTCGACATCGGTATCGAAGCGATGCTTCAAATTGAGATACTGAAACACAGTGAAGCCACCGTGGATAAGCGCGAGAATCAGACTGAGAAAGAACAGCGCTTTCCATTTCAGACTGAAAAAGCGCCGGGGGGCGGTTTTGCTGGAAGCTTGTGTCATCAGCTTAATCCGATATCACCTACATCACTGGATGGAATAGGGCATCAGAATCGGTAGGACACCAACAGACTGAAGAGACGCCAGCGTCGTTCCGTGTCAGCGGCAATGGGATTGTCCTGCAGCGGCAACCACGCCGTACCGTCCACCCAATGGTGTTCCGCACGTACCATCCATGCGCGGTTGGGACTCCAGCGCAGACCCACCGTCCAATCCCGTGCGTACTGGCTGTAAGCCGGACGGGCGCCGCCACTCAGCGCTTCGATAAAACGTCCGTTGCGGTCGTCATCGTTCAAATAGGTGACGTCGTAACGAAGCAGGCCCTCCCAGCGCGGGTCGAACTGGTAGCTGCCCTGAAGATAATAGCTCTCCCCGGTAATGTCCTTCAGCGGTGGCGGTACATAGACGATATTGTTGCCGAATTTCAGTGGGCGTTTCGCATACTCACCGGTCAGCGACCAGCGTTCGTCGTTGTACTGGGCCGAAAGTATCGTGGGCGAAAAGCGGATGGAACCGGGTCCGCTCGGATCGGGCATTCCCGGCCGGTAGTCCATATTGAGCTGCGCATGGGTGATCCCGAGGCGGATCTGTCCGCCGTCGCGCTCATACATCAGGCGTGCGATATAGGATGTTTCATCTTTGAGTTCGCCCGGCCGGTTTCCGCCCAGGACAGACAGCTCGGTATCCTTGTCATCGACATCCGGGCGGCCGATTCCGAGTTGGAACTCCCATTCGCCCTCGGTACTGCGACGGTTGGCATAGAGCTGCAGTCCATCGGACGACAGTGCGAGATCGCGGGTCCGATCGAAGTAAATGGATTGCGGCAGAATGATACTGGGCCGGGTGAAGGCGACATCGCGGGTATCGTTGTAGAGGCCAAGCGGATTCTTGAAGCGGCCGAGACGTGCGCCGAAATCCTGGTTCTCGTCGGACAGGACACGGTAGTCCAGGACACCATAGTCGAGCCGGATCGTGCCGTCGCTGCCGGAGCCCGCCCGACGTGACAGAAGTTGAGCGGCGGCGTGCAGACGGGGCGAGAACTGCCAGAAGCCGTTGATACCCAGCTCGGTGAACTCAAACGATCCTTCGTCGGTACTGTCCCCGAAAAAATTATTGGCACTGGTCAGGGTGTAACCCTGGGTCAGAAACCCATGGATATGGACGTGCGTGGCCGGGTTTGAATCAGCCGATGAACTGGCAGGCAGGCCATACAGCAGCCACAGCGCCAGCAGGCAGCGCGGCAGGGACAAACGTGTGCGATCAGGACGGTTCATCTGTCATATCCTATTCGAGATAACCAATGGCGCCGGGTGTGGCAAGGACCCGACGCTGCATTTCAGCCAACGATTCGACTTCGATCGGTGCCTGCCCCGTGCCGGAAAACACCAGCCGATCCCAGGATCTTTGCAGTTGGTGGGGGAGAATGCCGAGCACCTCTTTGCAAAATGCGATATGCACCTCAGAAGAGGGTTTCAATACATATACAGTAATCGGTGTGCCATCCGGCCACTGGCGCAGCCGCATACTGAATACGGCGCGCAGCATCTGGCGGTTGATGGCGGGATCGGTGACGTCTGGATGAGTCAGCACCTCCAGCGCCCACAGGGGTGCGGGATTGGTCAGACCCATGCAGAGGAGCAGGACGAGACACAGCTGCCGCGGATAGCGCCGTCGAGGCTGGACCTGGCGGCGGGCGATCGGACGATCGTGATCGAGGCGCTGCTGTCGTTTGTTTGTGTTTTTTGAATACGGCATGCCCGCCGATCCCTAGCTGGTGAATTACCCTTCATATGGGTACAGGGCGGTTCTTTTCCGGTGGAACCGCCGTGTTATGTGTACGGAGTAAATCCGCCCCACGCGACCCGCCTGCGGCGGGTTGATCAAGATGCTGTTAATAGAGTAATTAAACCGCTTCAAAGGACAGTATAGCTATATTTGTCATGGACAGGTTCGGGGACGAATTCGATCTTCATTTCCAGATTGTGCCTGCGTCCAGCCAGGCCCGCGTGGTCGAGTGCCAGCGTCTGCGTTACCACGTCTTTTGTAAGGAACACCATATTTTCTCTGCCCACCAATATGGTAGCGGACTGGAGACAGATGAGTTCGACGGCCGCTCGGTGCACAGTCTGTTGCTGCATCGCGCGACCGGCCTGCCGGTGGCGACGGTGCGGCTGGTCCTCGGGCAGCGGGGCCGGCCGAAGGACAAATTCCCCATGGAAGTCCATCTGGGTGAGCATATCTATACCGAGCTGAGCGGCTATCATCACGCCCCGCGGACAGCCATTGCCGAGATCTCCCGCTTTGCCGTGTCGAAGGATTTTCGCCGCCGCGTCGGCGAAGCAAAGCGACCGCACAACCTGGAACAGGACCTCAACGCTACGGTATCCGAGCGCGGCGTGCGGCATCATCCTTACATCACACTGGGCCTGTTCAAGGCGATCGTACAGATGAGTGCGGACAACGATGTGCGCTACTGGTGTGCCGCAATGGAACCGACCCTGATGCGACTGTTGACCCGATTCGGTATCCGCTTTATTCCTATCGGTCCCCTGACGGACTACTACGGGCTGCGTCAACCCTGCAGCGCGGCGGTAGACGACATCCTGAATGGTATTCACGAAAAACGCCCGGACGTCTGGCGCTTTATCACGGATAGCGGTGCGCTGATGCCGCGCATGCAATCCTCGAATCGTCGTTAGCGTGGTCCGATATCAAGTCAACCGGAGTCAGTTCAAGGCTGCACTGAACGTTCGCTGTACCAGGCAAGCAGGCCTTGCGCCGCTGCGCGTCCGGAGGCGAAACAGGCGGTGAGCAGGTAGCCGCCGGTAGGGGCCTCCCAATCCAGCATTTCGCCGGCGCAGAAGACGCCGGGCAGTCTGCGCAGCATCAGATGTTCATCGAGCGCCTCGAAGCGGATTCCACCGGCCGTGCTGATTGCCTCGTCGATCGGGCGCGGGGCGCGAAGGGGCAGGGGCAATGCCTTGATGAGTCGAGCCAGCCGCTGTGGATCCTGCAGATCCTTTGGCGTGGCGAACTCACGCAACAAGCCCGCCTTGGCGCCGATGATTCCCGCCCGGCGGCGCAGATGATTGGCCAGCGACTGTGAACCGCGTGGCTGTGACAATGCATCGATCAACCGCTGCAGTGTCATTCC
>JBFEJM010000229.1:0-4524 GCA_041553175.1 Gammaproteobacteria bacterium
AGTGCGACAGTTGCCACGACACCATCCGTTGGACACCGATTGATTTCCGGCACAGCTCGGCCGGTTATCCCGGTGATCATCGCGGCAATCTGACCTGCAACGTCTGCCATACAAGCAACAGTCAGACCGCGACTTGGCGAGCACCAGGCTACCAGCCCGATTGTGCCGGCTGCCATGCCAATGATTACCGCACCGGGCCGCATACGAAGTATGGCGATGTGAAATACACAGTGAGCGAACTCCGCGACTGCTCGGGCAGCTGTCATACCTATACCAACAGCAGCATGACGACGATCTCCAGATCGCGCAGTGGCGAACATCGGGTTTCGGATGGGGAGTTCTAAAGGAATCTCTACGATCGCTCATTCTATTCGATGGATTATGGATCGGAATCTGTAAACCGTAAGCCAATATCGCCAACTTTGGTCAGTCTAATGGATGCCGGGCATCTATAAAGGAAAGTGGGAAATATGACGAACAAGACGTTTCATAGAGCCGCCCGAAGCTCACATTGGACAGATCTCTGTCTGGCACTGTTTCTCATACTGATATCAGCTGTCAGTCATGCGCAGAACACTCGCATCATAGACAATATCGATGTGGATGAACGCGCTGATAAAATAAGATTGCAGATCAATTTCAACGTCCCACTGCAGTACATCACACACGCCCCGGCATCACGTGGCGATGAAATCCTGCTGCAACTGCGTCCGGTGGTGGCATCTCGGACGCAGGACATCGACTTCTCCGAACCCGAGTCCGTCACTTGGAAACCATCACCCACGGTTCCTTTGCAATTCGTTCGCTATGAGGGTGGCACTGCGCAAAGCGTACAGATCGGCATCTACTTCACCGTTGAAGTCGATTACGAAGTTCAACGCAGCTCGGACGCGAGAAGCATCACCCTGATCCTGCCCAAAGCGGAGGCCGTACCGCAGCAGCTGCCGGTTCCCGCACCTGCCATAGCACCACCGGCGGATGCTCAACCCGCACCTGGACCACGGTCGATCACGGCGCCAGCGGTTCGCCCCAATCTGGATGGACGCTATGTGCTGAATCTGGAGTCGTCCATCCAGCCACTGCAATTACCGACACTGCCGACACTGTCCACAGATCAGGCACTACTCCTTTACGCCACCCAGTCCGAGGTCGACAGCCGTCTTTGGAATCGTCTCCGCCTGGGCTTCTTCTCGACCAAGGACGAGGCGCTGGCCATTCAGAGACAGCTGCAGGCTCAGTTCCCCCGTGCATGGATTGCCACCGCCGCCGCGGATGAGCGTCAGCAGGCGGCGACAAACGGGATTCTGCTCGGCTCCACCCGTGCCGAACGTCCGCCGGTTGTTGCTCCACCCAAGCCCGGCAAGGTCGCCCCGCCCATCGCACAACCGGTTCTGCCCGCGCTGCCTGCGGAGCGCATGACGGCACTGATGGAAGAGGCGCGGCAGGCTATGGCCACGAACGACTATCGACGCGCGGTTCAGCTTTACACGAAAATTCTGGAGCATGAGGATACGGGACAGCATCAGGACGCGCAGGAATTTCTTGCCCTGGCCCGCGAACGCAACGGGCAGATCGCACACGCTAAAATGGAATACGAACGCTACCTGGAACGCTATCCGGAAGGCCCGGGTGCCGATCGTGTACGCCAGCGTCTGGCGGGATTGATCACCGCCCGCCAGACCCCGAAAGAACGTCTGCGTACGGTCGAACGTGGACAGGAAAAACCGACCTGGGAGACCCATGGCAGCTTTTCCCAGTTCTATCGGCGCGACATCAGTCAGGTCGAAGATGAGGATTCCATCGTCAATCAATCATCGCTGTCGACCGACCTGGACGTGAATGCGCGCCGTCGAGGTGGAGATCTGGACATACAGACGCGCTTCAGCGGTGGCTACGAACATGACTTCCTGGATGACGGCCCGGGCAGCCTGAGCCGCTTGAGCAGCCTGTACGTCGACGTGCAGGACCGCAAACACGACGTCGGCATGCGCCTCGGCCGGCAGACGCGCAGCACGGGCGGCGTCCTGGGGCGCTTTGACGGCGCCCTGTTGAGTTTCCAGGTGAAGCCCACGGTCAAGCTCAATGCCGTCAGTGGCTTTCCGGTGGATTCGTCCAAAGACAGCCTGGAAACCAATCGGTATTTTTACGGTGTCAGCGCCGATTTCGGCACCTACGCCAACGCCTGGGACTTCGTCGCCTTTCTGATCGAACAGCAGGTAGACGGAATCCTGGACCGGCGTGCGGTCGGCGGCGAAGCGCGTTACTTCGACCCGGTCAAATCCGTGCTGACCTACGTCGACTATGACATCTCCTATGACGAACTGAATACCCTGCTGATCCTCGGCAACTGGAATCTGGCCAACCAGATGACGATCAACGCGACCATTGATTACCGCCAGAGCCCAATCCTCACCACCCGCAACGCCATACAGGGTCAAGGCGTCGAGACCATCGATGAATTGACGACGACCTTCACGGAGGATGAGTTGCGGCAACTGGCACAGGATCGGACTGCAACCAGTACCTCCTATACCCTGGGCGTAGCCAAACCGCTCAGTGAACGCTTTCAGGTGACCGGCGACGTGACCATGTCGAACCTGGGCAGCACGCCAACCTCCGCCGGTGTCGAAGGCATGCCGAGCACCGGCGATGAGTTCTTCTACAACTTACAGCTTATCGGCAGCAATCTGCTCAAGGAAGGCGATGTCACCATCCTGGGCGTGCGCTATTCGGATACCAGCACGTCCAACACGACGTCACTTCTGGTCAACAGCCGATATCCCGTCAACAGCGCCTGGCGCGTCAACCCGCGTGTCCGGCTCGACTACCGGGAAAATCTGACGGACGAATCCACTCAGTGGACCGCCGCGCCGTCATTACTGCTGGACTACCGCTGGCGCCGCAAGTACCGGTTGGAGTTCGAGGCGGGTGGCGAATGGTCCAGCCGCGAGCTGGTCATCGGTACGGAAGACAGCACCGCTTATTATTTCAACTTGGGCTACCGTGCTGACTTCTGAGCGGCGGGAGTACCCCGGTCAATGATCCGATAGTGGCCGGGTTCAAGTCCTTCGAGACTCCACTCACCCACCCGGTAGCGCACCAGTCGCAGCGTCGGAAAGCCGATATGAGCCGTCATGCGGCGCACCTGGCGGTTGCGTCCCTCACCGATCGTGAGGCGTATCCAGCTGGTCGGAATCTCCTTGCGGAACCTTACCGGCGGATCGCGCGGCCACAGTTCCGGCGGGGCGATCAATTCGACCCGCGCCGGCCGTGTCATACCGTCCTTGAGGCGCACGCCCCGCCGTAGCGGCTCCAGGTCGGCGTCGCCCGGACTGCCCTCCACCTGTACCAGGTACTCCTTTTCCTTGCCGAAACGGGGGTCGGCGATGCGGGCCTGCAAGCGGCCGTCGTCGGTCAACAGCAGCAGTCCCTCGCTGTCATAGTCCAGGCGACCCGCCGGGTAGACATTCGGGATGTCGATGAAATCGGCCAGACTCAGTTTGCCGCCCTCGGCGGTAAACTGCGACAACACCCGAAAAGGCTTGTTGAAAAGTATCAGCATTCGCGCCCAGTGTACGTCGGTTGGGGCCGGCCCGTCCAAGGTCCGGGGGCGTCCGTGTCCGCCCTCGGCCCCGCCGCAGAACCCTATATTTTCAAAATCGGATCCAGCACACAAAATGCCACTTGACAACCGCTTCGGCGCGCATACACTGCGAATCGCGACCCAGCACTACGGGTCGATTGCAAGCCGCCAAGGCGCGCCATCGTCCCGCAAGGCCATGTCGTATATTTTTCGTCTTGTACGCAAGCTCTGTCCGGAGCTCCGATTGTGTGTAAGGCGGGTAACAGTGACTATTTCCTGAAACCCCGTTCCCAAGCCTCGTACCGACTGGTGCTTGCCGAAGTATCCTGAGGGGATGTTTCAATGAAATATTTAGTATTAGCTGTCACCACCCTGAGCCTGTTGTCCGGCGGTTTGGTCGTTGCTGCCGAAGATGAAGCCAGCGAACCCGGCTATGAGCAGAAATTCACCTGGTATGACAAAGACAAGAACGGCGTCCTTAGTCAGCAGGAGGCAGCAGCGCGCACCGATTTCTCCGAAAAATGGAGCGAACTGGATGCCAACGGCGACGGACAGGTTGATTTGACCGAGTTCAGCGCCTTCGAGGAGGCAAACAAGTCCGATCCCAACGCCGAATAAGACGTTCCGTTCGAACTTGATAGTTCTACCCTGCCCCGGCCCTGCGCCGGGGCTTTTTTTTGCGCTTACTGCTTGAGTTGATATTTGCGGACTGCGCGGTTGTGCTCTTCGAGTGTGGCCGAGAAATAGTGACTGCCATCGCCTTTGGCCACGAAATAGAGTTCCTTGCCCGGCGCGGGGTGCAGTGCCGCGCGAATCGCATCGACTCCCGGTAATGCAATCGGTGTCGGTGTCAGGCCGGCCCGCGTATAGGTGTTGTAAGGTGTGTCGCGACGCAGATCCCGAAACCGGATATCTCCATCGTAGTCCGATCCCATTCCATA